>QEUW01000021.1 GCA_003577005.1 Chloroflexota bacterium
GCGCGAACTGCCGATGAGATCGAGCAGACGGTACGCGAGATCGAGCAGGCGGGCGGCCGCGGGCTGGCCTTACCTACCGACGTGACTGACCAGGCCGCTGTCGAGCAAATGTGCGCTGTCACCACCCAGACCTATGGCGGCATCGACATCCTGATCATCAACGCCGGCGTCAGTCTGGAACGAGGCACAGTCGAGGAGAGTGAGCCCGACGCCTGGCGCACCACGTTTGAAGTCAATCTCTTTGGCGCCTACAACTGCGCCCGTGCTGCGATTCCCCATCTCAAGGCGCGCGGCAGCGGCAAGATCATCACCGTCGGTTCTGGCATGGGGCGGCGAGGGAGGCCCGGAAGTTCGGCCTATTCCTGTTCAAAAGCGGCACTGTGGATGCTGACGCGCGTCCTTGCGCAGGAACTATGGCCGTACAACATTAGCGTCAACGAATTGATCCCCGGCCCGGTGGACACGGCGATGACAGTTGACCCGGCGACGCGCCAAGGGCCGGCCTTCACCACCGAGAGCGAATGGATCAAGCGGCCGGAAGATGTCGTGCCGCTGGCGCTTTTTCTCGCAACACAGCCCACCATTGGTCCAACGGCGCAGAGTTTTAGCCTCATGCGGCGCGATATGTAATACGAAATCCGGTTGTTCAGTTCAGGAATGCGCCAGGGTGAAACGGCGGTGCCTTCCTGAACTGAACAGAAGGATTCGGTATAAGGAAGGCTCATGCAACCGACCAATTTGCTCTTTATCTGCTCTGACGAACACCAACGGGCGGTCACCGGCTGTTATGGCAACCCGCTGGTACAGACGCCTAATCTAGACCGGCTGGCCGCCCGTGGCGCCCGCTTTGACCATGCGTACACCAATTGCCCCATCTGCGTGCCCTGTCGCGCCTCGCTCGCCACCGGGCGCTATGTCCACCAGATCCGCTATTGGGATAATGCCTTTCCTTATGATGGTCGTGTGCGCGGGTGGGGCCACCGGCTGCAGGAACAGGGCTATCTTGTCGATTCGATTGGCAAGCTGCACTATCGCCGTCAGGAAGATGACGACGGTTTTACACATAAGATCGACGCTATGTATGTGGCTGAAGGCGTCGGTGAGTTGATCAGTTGTATCCGCGAAGACCCACCCTTCCGTAAAGGCCGCGGCGGCATCCTCAATGCCGGGCCGGGCGAATCGTCCTATCTCCGTTACGATGCCCGCATCGCTGACCAGGCGGTGGAGTGGCTGGCCGGCCACGCCCACGACCAGCAGCCGTGGGTGCTTTTTGTCTCCTTTGTTAACCCGCACCCGCCCTTCATCGCACCCCCCGACCTGTATGCGCTATATCCACCGGACCAAATGCCGTTACCGCCGCAATGGCATCCCAACGAGTGGCCCGAGCATCTGGCGCTCGACTATCTACGTCGCTATTTTGGCTGGGAGGCGGGTTTTTCCGTCGCTGAGCTCCGCAACGCCATCGCCACCTATTATGCGATGACCACTTACGTCGATCAGAAGATCGGCCAGGTGTTGGCCGCGCTCGAACATCATGGATTGGTGGATAACACGCGTGTCCTTTACACGACGGACCACGGCGCAATGGTGGGTGCGCATGGGCTGTGGGGCAAGTTCACGATGTACGAGCAGTCCGCCGCTGTTCCGCTCATCCTCGCCGGGCCGGATGTGCCGGCAGGCAAGGTGGTCAAGACACCAGTCTCGCTCGTGGATTGTCACCCGACGATCCTGGCGGCAGTGGGTGCCCAGCCGGCGGCGGAAGATGCCGACTTGCCGGGCCAATCACTCTGGTCGATTGCCCAAGAAGCCGACTGGGAACGCACGGTCTTTAGCGAATACCACGCGGCCGGTTCGCGCCACGGCGTCTATATGGTCACCGACGGCCACACCAAATACATCCACTATCTGACCGAACCGCCCCAACTCTTTGACCTGGACCACGACCCGCAGGAGCTGCGCAATCTGGCCGCTGAACCTGGCAATCAAGACCTGGTGGCGGTGTGGGAAGCCCGGCTGCGCACCTTTGTCGATCCAGAGGCGACGGATGCCCTGGCCAAAGCCGACCAACAACAGAAGCTGGCCGATTTTGGCGGGGCAGAGGCGGTGCTCCGTCGTGGGTTGAGCAACTCGGCCATTCCGGGGGAGAAGCCGGTCTTCCAACAGGTCGGGCGGGGCTGACAACGGATTCGGGGAGCGGATTGAGCAGATGCGCTCGGCGCTCCTGGCTGTATAGGGCAACACCTTAGAGCGGATTTTGTTCAATCGTGGTGCGGAGTGTTCTTTGCTGTCTTACGATTATCTGGTTTCTAGTGCGAAACTCTTTAGAGCTTACGCAAAGCCGCAAAGACGCAATAGAGAACAATCTTGGCGTCTTTGAACAGGGTCGGTGCGTTGCACGCTGCGCGTGCGATGCACCTGCGGCGCCGGAGTTTCCTGAGGTGCAACGCACCTTGCAGGTGCATCGCACCAACGTGGCGAACCTCTGTTCAAACCGCTTCTTAGTGGCTTTGTGTGAGGCTTTAGTGGTCCTCTCGCTAAGTTCCTAAACCAGAATTCATGCCTGACACTCGACTAAAAAGGCAGAAAACAGTGTTTATTTATTTAGCGAGAGAACCATTTAGGCGTTTTGCACCGAAAACTATCTAGGAGGGCGTTCCGTTGCCGTCTTGATCCGCTGTTATCTTGATACGTTGTTGTCTTCCACGCCCCCAAACCGATGACAGGAGCAGTCCAATGAGCAAGATCGATCGTATCGAAATCCACGCCTTTACTTTTGAAGTCCAAAACCTGGGGCTGGGCAGACATGCGGCCGCGGGTGTCGGCAATATGGTCTACATGCCCGGTTCGACCTTGAAGCCACAACGGCTGGCTGTGCGCATCCGCTGTGACGACGGCGCCCAGGGCGAATATGTGACCCACTGGGTCGGCACCCCCTCGACCCTGGGTCAGATGCAGATGTTGGCGCCCAATCTGCTTGGCCGCGACCCGGAGGAGCGCGAGCTGATCTACGACGACCTCAAGCGTGAGGTGCGCGCCTACGACCATATGGGCCACGGCCCGCTCGACATCGCTCTGTGGGATCTGGCCGGCAAAAAGTACAACGTCTCGGTGGCGCGCATGTTGGGCGCCTTTCGCTGGCGTCTGCCCACCTATGCCAGCACCTACCATGCCCAACACGAGCCGGGCGGGCTGGACAGCATTGAGGCATTTTGCGACTATGCCCAAGCGTGTAAGGAGCAGGGTTTTACCGGCTTCAAGATCCACGGCTGGCACGACGGCGATGCCCGCAAGGAAGCGCGCAACCTGCTGGCCGTGCGCAAGCGCGTCGGCGATGAGATGTTCCTCATGATCGACCCGGCCTGCCAGTTGCGCACCTGGATGGATGCGCTCTATGTCGGCCGCGCCTGTGATGAAGCCAACTATTTCTGGTACGAAGACCCTTACCGCGATTCGGGTGTGGCGGTCGCCGGCCACAAGATGTTGCGCGAGCG
Organism: Chloroflexota bacterium; assembly: GCA_003577005.1. The sequence goes on from QEUW01000021.1 coordinate 3,492, forward strand.
GCTCAAGACGCCGCTGCTGGTGAGCGAACACGTGCGTGGGCTGGAGCAGAAGGCCAACTTTCTACTCGGCGGCGGCTGCGACATGATCCACGCCGACCCGGAATATGATATGGGCATTACCGGCGCCATAAAGATCGCCCATCTGTGCGAGGCGCTGGGGCTGGATGTGCAAATGCATGCCTGCGGGCCGGCGCACCGGGCGGTAATCGCTGCCATCCGCAACACCCATTTCTATGAGATGGCGCTCATGGGGCCGGGCATGCCCAACCTGGTCCCGCCGGTCTACACCTGTGGCTACTCGGATCAACCTGAGAATCTCGACGCTGATGGCTGTGTGCCGGTGCCCACCCGGCCGGGGCTAGGGGTGACCTATGAGTGGGATTTTATCGAACACAATCGGACAGCGCTGTTGGTCTTTTCGTAAGGTGAAGCCATAGTCAGGACATCGGGGTATGAGATGGCATGGGTGAACATCCAAATCAAGCGGGCACTTCTGGTATCGATGAGTATCTGGCACTTCTGAGCCGCCAGCGCGAGACGCTCTTTGACGAGTTGAACGCAGTGGAGGCAACAAAGATCTGGCAGCGTCCCACTGCCAGCGAATGGTCGATAGGTGACACCTCGACCATTTGCGCATTATCCCTAGGAGCTTCCTGCGCTTTCTGCGTCTTGCCTGGTTTGTGCAGCGCCCGTTCGCCTATCTGCGGCGCAAGCGGGCCTACGAGGTGACCATCGACGATGTCTACCGGCGTCCAAACTTTCCCATGCAGGTAGGCTGGCTGTGGCCGCCATACTACAAACTGGAACGACCAGCGTCGCGCGAGCTACTGTACGCCAATCTCGTGGAACGGCACCAGGCGCTCACAAACTTTTTCGCGCCCAAGGCGCAGGAATTACTTGGCCATGTGCTGCTCTTCGATCCAGTGATTGGTTGACTGAACCTAATCCAGTGTCTGCGTGTGGGCGTGTATCACGACGAACTCCATTATGAGGAGATTCGCTCACATTTGCGGCGTCTAGCCTGAAGGGATTTGCGCATGACCTTTATCGTATGGTTTCATCTCACGAAACGGTTTGTTTTGGTTTTTGCTCTGGTTGACACAATCTGCGGCAGATGTTATACTCAAGCCGCCGGAACAGGCCCCTATAGGACTTCCAAGTTGACACCGTTGGTTACATGGCACTTGCCAGGCCACTGAACAAGCACGCAACCATACTCCCATTGATAGATCCGCACACTTCCCCCGCGGGCAAATTGGTTGCGGAGGATTTCGGATCGGCGCTCAAGTTGTGCGGAGGAATCAAACCAGATGACTGCTGCTGCAATGCCGGCTCCTAAGCGCCGGTTTGGGCTGCGCTCCCGTGAAGCGCTGGCCGGTTACCTCTTTCTCTTGCCCTGGCTGATCGGCATTATCTTTTTTGTTGCCGGCCCCATGTTGGCCTCGGCGTACTTTAGCTTCACCAAATATGATGTGGTGAACACGCCCGATTTTATTGGCCTGAAGAACTATGTGGATATTTTTACCCGGGACCGGCTCTTCTGGCCCTCGATGTTGTTGACCTTTCGCTATGCGATCATCGTCGTGCCGTTGTCACTCATCGGCTCGCTGGCCGCGGCCATGTTGCTCAACCAGGCGCTGAAAGGGACAGCGCTCTTCCGCACCTTCTTCTTTTTGCCGCACCTCACGCCAATTGCGGCGGCAGCCGTCCTTTGGGCCTGGCTCTTCAACCCTGATGTGGGGCCGATCAACTATTTTATCCGCACCTACCTGCCCATTGTAACTGCACCGGGTTGGTTCCGCGACCCACAGTGGGCCATGACCGGGTTGATCATCATGGCCATGTGGGGTGCGATTGGCGGCAACACCATGTTGATCTTTTTGGCCGGCTTGCAAGGGGTGCCGCAGGAACTGTATGAAGCAGCCGCCATCGACGGCGCCGGACCCTGGGCCAAATTCCGCAACGTGACCATTCCTCTGTTGACGCCGACAATTTTCTTCAATATGGTGTTGGGGATCATCGGCGCCATGCGGGTCTTTACGGCTGCGTTTGTCGCCACCAGCGGCGGCCCGGCCTATGCCACCTGGTTCTATGCGCTCCATATCTATACGCGAGCGTTTCGCTATTTTGAGATGGGCTATGCCTCGGCGCTGGCCTGGATCTTCTTTTTTGTCATGTTTGTCTTTACTTTTGTGCAGTTCCGTGCCTCGCGGCGTTGGGTTTATTACGCTGGGGAGTCCAACGACTAATGAGACAAGAAGCAGTTGCCCGCACGGCAGCCCCCTCGTTGGCTATGCCGACTGCTGTACGTAGCGTCAGACGCCAACGAATGGCGGGCCGGGCGCTCCTGTATGTGATCGCCATTGCGGCCTCGATCCTCTTTATGATCCCGTTTGTATGGACTATCTTCTCCTCGCTCAAGACGCCGAGTGAACTCTACATGTTCCCACCCAAATGGCTGCCGGCGACACCACGCTTCTCCAACTATGCGGAGGTCTTCGACGTGGCGCCTTACGCCCGCTGGTTGTGGAACTCGGTCTTTGTGGCAGTGGTCGGCACGCTCGGTTCGGTGTTATCAGCCGCGCTGGTGGGCTATTCGTTTGCCCGCTTCCGCTATCCGGGCCGCGACCTGATCTTTTTGCTGACGTTGAGTACGCTCATGCTCCCCGTCGAGGTGACGCTGATCCCGCTCTATCTGTTGTTCAACAAGATCGGCTGGCTGGACACTTACCTGCCGCTTATCGTGCCGGGCTACTTTGGTGGCGGTGCCTTTCTGATCTTTCTCATGCGCCAGTTCTTTATGACCATCCCCATGGACCTAGACGAGGCGGCGCGTATCGACGGCGCCGGTTATCTGCGCATCTTCTGGCGTATCATCTTGCCGCTGTCGGTACCGGCTTTGGCAACGGCGGCTATCATCACCTTTATTGCCGATTGGAACTCGTTCCTCTTCCCTTACATCATTCTCAACACCAAAGAGAAATTTACCATTGGCATCGGCATCAAATACTTCCAGACGATTGCCAGCAACATCGACTCCATGGAGCCACGTGAAAACTTGCTGATGGCCGCCAGCATCATGATGACGACGCCCATCATTCTCCTCTTCTTCACCGCACAACGTTATTTTGTCAAGGGCATTGTTATGTCCGGTATCAAAGGGTAGGAGCGGGATACGGCATACGGGATGCAGGATACGGTGTCACTGTATTCCGTATGCCGTATCCCGTATCCTCTATCCCGATTCGTTTCAACAAAGGAGAACTCTACATGTTGCACAACAAGATCAGCCGGCGTAATTTCCTGCTCGGCTCATCAGCAGTAGTGACTGGTGCGGTGTTGGCGGCCTGCGCCCCAGCCGCACCGGCCAGCCAAACGTCTGCCGGTGGTGGAGCAGCTGCACCGGCCAGCGAAGATATCACCGTCATCTTCCACGATCGCCTCGGCTCGCACGCAGACTGGCACAAGCAGCGCGTGCCACTCTTCGAGGAGCAGAACCCCGGCATCAAGCTTCAGATCGACGAGTTGGATGCAGGCGAGATGTTCGCCAAGATCTATGCCTTCGCCGCTGGCGGCAACCTGGGCGACATCGTCTGGACCTATCTCAACAGCGTGACTGAGCACATCAAGAAGGGCGTGGTCGCGCCGCACGACGACATCATCGAGTCCACGGGGTTCGACACGTCGGTCTTCTGGCCGTCCATCATGCAAACGTTGACCGTGGACGGCAAGATCTACGGCATCCCCAACCACGGGCACTATGGCACGGTGGCCTACTACTTCAACAAGGACCTCTACGAAGGCGCCGGCGCCGATCTGCCAAACCCGGATTGGACTACGGATGATCTCTTGAACGGGGCCATGAAGACGACCAATGCACCTGAAACCTGGGGCTTCCGCGCCACCATGGGGTCGGAACACACTCCTTCTTATCTGCGCATGTTTGGTGGGGAGTTGTTGAGCGCGGATGGCACCACGTGTCTGTTGGGTGAAGAGAACTCGGTGGCGGCGTTGCGCTGGCTCTATGATCTAAAAGAGGTTCACCAGGTCGATCCGTGCATCTGCGGCGACCAGATCCGTGAGAATTTTGTGGCCGGCAAAGTGGGCGCCTACAACTGGACGCCGGGTTTTGTCGCCGAGTTTAGCAAGATCACCGACTGGACCTTCGAGTGGGATGTAACGGTGGCGCCGATTGGCCCCACCGGGGTACGCGGTTCACAGGTTTCAGGCGCTGGCTTCTGCATGACGCCGCCCGGTGCGGGCCGGCACCCCGAAGCGATCATGAAGGTGCTAGACTTCTTCTCCACCCAGGAAGATGGCGTCGAGCATGTCTTTGGCGGCGCCGGCAGCCCCGGCACCCGCGACGATGTGTGGGATGACCCCAAGCTCAACGAGTTCAACCACATCTACGGCATGACGCGCGCTGCCTACCCCGACGGCCCGGCGCCGTGGCTCTTCCCGGCCAACGACCGCACTTCCGAGTTCAACGATGTGCTGGTCAACAACCTGCAGGCGATCTGGACCAACCAGGTCAGCTTTGACCAAGGCATCGAGCAGACGCTGGATCTGCTCCAGGAAGTGCTCGACCGCGACCCGCTGTAAATCTTGGCGGTGGTCCTGAGCAAGTGGTGAGGCATAGGGGCGCAAGCTGTTCGCATCCCTATGCCTTTTATCATACAGCAATCAAGACCGGGGGCTTTTCCACCGATGTAATCGGTACGGTCGCTGTCAGAGAGGGTGTGTAGGTGGAGACTTTGAGGATCTGACTGACTGGAGGCGTAGTGATCAAGTCGATCACCAAGTCTTGCCAGTCTGGTTCCAAATCTTCTAGCCCAGTCAGTGGGAAGCTCCGGGGACCCAAATGGGTAAGTTCGATCAGCACGGAAAAATCCATCAGGGTCAAGCCGATTGCGCGTCGTTCCGCCCGGTTGAAGCGGAGGAGGATGTTATCGTTTAGCTCGACTGCGGCTGTTGCCTTTTCGCCTGGCGAGAACGAGATATAGAGGACATATGCTTCCTTGTCGTAGGAATAGCTTGGTGTGTTGCTCATGATTAGCGTCTGTTTAGCCGGATATGCTTGAAAAAGGCGGTTGCCACATAATTGTTGGGAATTGTCTCACCATTGTCATTTACATCAAACCCAAAAAGTACAATGACAACCACATGATTGAAGTCCTCTGGCAAATCCGCAAACGGATAGACATAGCGATATTTGCGCGGGTTTAGCGGCTCTTGGCGCCGCCGGCCTCGTTGAATTGCAACCTTGAGTCGCTCTTCGTATGCTGCTAGTTCAGGATGGTTATCTGGTCCGACGATGTGTTACCAACGTTCTTCGGTTAGATAGATTGGATTGCCATCCCGATCAAATGCAACCCAACGTTTTCCCCTACCTGCCATCTCTCATTTTCCTTGTTCACCCAGATTATAGCTCAACTCTTGCTGAGGTCAAACATGAATATCGATGCCCTCCCTATGCGCATTGCCGTCGGTCAGATGCGCGAGTTGACCGACGAGAACATCCTCTTTATCAAACAGATGGGTATCCAGGATGTCCAGTTCAACTTTGTGGGCGGCGCACCACCCCTGCCCGGCGACGCCCGCTGGGAGTACATGGACCTGGTGCGGCTGCGCACCCGTTGCGAAGACGCCGGCTTTCGTCTCAACGCCATCGAGAACGTGCCGACCCGATTTTACGACAAGGCCATGCTCGGTCTGCCCGGTCGCGACGAGCAGATCGAAAACATGCAGACCACCATTCGCAACATCGGCAAGGCGGGCATCCCCATCTTTGGCTATCACTGGATGCCCAACAGCGTCTGGCGCACGTCGAACACCGCCCGCGCCCGCGGCGGCGCCGAGACGACGGCCTTTGACATGGAGTATGCCGAGGCGGCGCCCTTGACCCACGGTCGCGTCTTTAGCGAAGACGAGATGTGGGCCAACTACGAGTACTTTATTAAAGCCATCATGCCCGTGGCCGAGGAAGTGGGCGTACGGTTGGCGCTCCACCCCGACGACCCGCCGGTGCCGATGTTGGGCGGCGTGGCGCGCATCATGCGCAACTTCGAGGGCTTCAAACGGGCCATCGAGACGGTGGACAGTCCCAACCACGGCCTCGACTTCTGTGTCGGCTCGTGGAGCGAGATGAGCCCGGATGAATGCCTGAAGGGGCTGCGCTACTTTGCCGAGCGGGGCAAGATCTTCTACGTCCACTTCCGTGATGTGCTGGGGACCGTGCCCAAATTCCGCGAGGCCTTTATAGGTGAGGGCAACCTCAACATGTTCGAGGTGATGAAGATCCTCAAGGAGGCCGGCTTTAGGGGCTTTCTCATCGACGACCATGTGCCGCGCATGGTCGGTGACAGCGGTTGGGCCAGCCGCAGCCGCGCCTTTGCCAACGGCCAGATGACGGCGTACCTGGAGATTTTGAATTCGGGGATGTTCGAGAACTGAGTTGAGAGGGGCGGTTGATGAAGATTAAGAAAACAAATCGTTAATCTCTCGTAGGTCACGCTACCAGCGTGACAATCGTCCGGATGAGTAGCGCCGTCGCCCTGGTAGGGCGACCTACGGTGCTACTCGATTTCCCGGAAAATCGTTACTCCGGTTGTCGATTTTCCGGGAAATCCATCAAGACCGGACGTTCAGCTTCAGCCTGCCGCGCAATAGCAGCCTGCCTGATAGTTACATCTCAACCAAGGTCTGCCGGTCTTGCTCGGTTGCAGTAGAGGCGGTTGTCATGGCTCAAGGCTCCAGATTCAAGCCAAGCTGGAATGACTCGGTACTTACATTGACAACGACTTCACCCGGCGGCAGGAAGTTCGTGATGAGCACTTCTTCGTTGAGCACCCGCTGACTCTCAGCCTTTCGCACTTTCATGCCGGAAAATGCCTGCACGGGAATAATATAGTGCTGGGCATAGAGTTGGCGGACTTCAGGCTTATCATAAGACGAGAGAATCCACTGGCACTTAGCAACATGTAAACGGTTGGCAAGCCGTTGATGATCTTCCCAATTGCGCATATTGTGTGCATAATTGCATTTATTGTCGGGATAGGGTGGGTCGATATACATGACCACCTTGGGCCGGTCATAGCGTTCGATGCACGCTTCCCAGTCCAGGTTTTCAATGATGACGGTCTTTAGCCGTTGATGCACCGGCTGCAAACGTTCGCGTAGGTGCTTGATCGCGCCGATCAAACGATTACCGTGCCCACCATCTGAAATGGAGGTCTGAAAGCGGGGGTAGTTCAACTCGCCGCCCCAACCGGCCATGATGAGATAATAGAACCGATGTGCGCGCTGCACATCGCTGAGAGTCGTTGGGGCTAATCCAGCAAGCCGCTCGAATTCGGCGCGCGCTACGAGCTCCCATTCAAACGAGTCGATCAAGGCTTCTGGTTGCTCTTTGAGGACACGGAAAAAATTGACGAGCTCCTGGTCAATATCGTTGAGGATCTCCACATCGCTTGGTGGTTTGGCAAAGAGCACCCAAGCTGCCCCAGCAAAAGGTTCAACATAACAAGTGTGCGGCGGCAAGAGGGAGACGATACGTTCACGGAATCTTGATTTGCCGCCAACCCATTTGATTGGGCTGTTTACTGCACGGTAGCCATTTGACTTCATCTCTTACTATCCTTCACTGGTGTTATGTTTGCTATAAGAACAAATGTACCACAAGAACTGCTAAGTATCAAGCTTGTTTTCTGATAAAACGGTTACAAGATCAATGTCAAACATTACAATGTCGTTTGATGGCTTAATTCCATCTAGCACACTCTTTCAAAGGCTTCGCCTTGCTCTGAGTACATATCAAGACGGTAGTGGACAACTAAGTACAGCAGATGACAAAACACTGCCTGGTTGGCGCGATTTTGAGCGATCGGTTGCTTTTGTGTTCGGAGGCAAAGCACAAGAAAATAAAGCAATCTTTGATGTCATTGTCTCTGATGTCAATACCCCGGGCCATCTGATCGGTATCTCGTGCAAAATGCGCGGGACACTTAAAGAGACGCTGCGAAAAGGCTTTGTGACATTAGAATTGTCAAACTCTGCCGGGCAATTCTGGAATGCGATCAGAGAGTATGGCCTAAATGAACAGACCTACCGTGATTCTCCTTCTTTAGTGGGTACAGCTCTCATAGAAAGAGTGCGTCGCTGGCATGAAGCAGCAAGTATTACATCAGGTGGAAACGTGGATCTCTCGAAAAGTTTCTTTCTCACTCTATCTTGGGACCGGAAATCTGGACAGTATCAACTGCATCAATTCAGGCACGATCTGCCAGCCCCAGATGATCTAATGTGGAGCTTCCCAGATACCATAAGAAGCGGCGAACGCATACAAGGAAGACGATTGGTTGGTTTACATCAAGATCATAAGTTACTTGAGTGGTATGGACAGTCTGGAGGACAATTAAAATATTACCCACTGACGAAGGACGCAATTTGGCAGTCCGAGCTATTCACATTGGAACCACTTCCTGATAATGCAGGTTCAAGCCACATTCTTCTTACGAAAATCCAAAGCTATTTTCCTGGACTCTGGGATAATCCAGTGGCTTAGGGGCGGCGGTCACTAACATCTCTCTTTGGAGTTGCTGATGATAGCGTCTTGACCTGCTCTGTTAGGGTATTTACTTGTTTGCTGAGATTGTCCAACGTCAATGTCAGCCTTCTAATTTCCTGGTGATGCAGCACCACATTCTGTAAAACATGGCCTGTGACCATCTCGCTGGTGATCTGTTCACGCTTCCACAGGGACCAAAGTTTTTCTGGCTCGTATGCACTCATTTGTCCCTTCTCCCTTTGTGTCTATTTCAACTCGTTGATATTTAGAGCAATTGCTCTCAAATCTTAGCATGTAGTTATCAGAATGTCAAGTCCTAATTCTATGAACTTCTATGAATCGATTTGGAGAGAAATTAAGGGTTTTGCGGAAAGAAAAAGAATTCACCTTACAACAACTCGGTGACCTACTCCAGGTGCATCATACATTTGTCTCCCAGCTTGAAACCGGCAAGCGCACCCCCAACGCCGCCATGATCCTCAAAATCGCCGACCTCTTCGGCGTCACCACCGACGTGCTCATGCGCGACGAACTGGAACTAGACCTCGGCCCAAACGACAAAGCCACGTGACCCCTCTTGTCTCGACGGTGTAATTTTTTGTGTCCCTGTTTGTAACACTCCGGGATACCCGATCTGCGCGCACATGGTGTTTACTGTAGCCGGGCAGAATACACCAAGTGGATCAATGCAGTACAAGAGGAGACCGACATGAACGGACCATATCAATTCAGACCCTTGCGCAACACAAACAAATTCATCTCTACTATCCTGGTAGGCCTGATTCTATTGGCTGGCAGCCTGGCCTGGCGCAGCGGCGACGCCGTTGCCCAAGAGCTCCCCGGCGACCCGACCGCACGCCCGACTATGACGCTGACCGGCTCGCCACAGCCGCATATCACCACCAGCGGCGCGGTGGGCACGGCGGCCACATTTCAGTTGTCTCAGCCGTTGAACACTGTGTCGGCCGCGCTGGCCCAGAGCCAAACCGACTGGCAGCCCGACCTGACCGAAGACTTCGAGAACGGTCTGGGGCCGGTCTGGCAGGTGTTGGATGAGAGCGGCGACGGGTTCGAGCGACACTGGGGCATCAACGATTACTATGTGGACGAAGGAGCCCAGGCGCTCTGGGTAGCGTCCGGCGGCGCCGACGCCCTCGACCCCGTGCTGGATTACTATCCCCCCAATCTGGATACCTGGCTCATCACCGCCAACCCGATTGACCTGAGCAACGTCCAAATGGCGGATGTCGATTTTTCCATGTTCTATGACACGGAAGTGTTGGCCGACTATGCCTTTGTCGGCGCTTCGGTGGATGGGGAGAACTTCTACGGCCAATTCTGGACCGGCGATTCTGGCGGTTTTCAGACCTTTAGCCTCGACCTCTCTGAGTTCATCGGCTATCCGCAGGTCTATATCGGCTTCTATTTCCACAGCGATGACAACGCCAGCGAGAACGAAGGCGTCTGGCTCGACGACATCACCATCTGGACCTATGTCGATGATGGCCCGCCGCAGGGTAACGAGTCGGTCCAAAATGGCAATTTTGAAACGGGCGAACTCAGTGGGTGGACCGTCCCGGACCTCTCAACGGTGATCGTGGTTCCAGCGGAGAACCCGGTCAACGGCGAGCACGTGGCCTTCTTTGGCGGCATCCCCAACGCCGACGAGATGTTCTACCAGGCGCTGGCCCTGCCCGACAGCGAGATCCAGAGCGCCACGGTGGGGCTCTGGGTCAACCTTTTTGGCGAAGAGATCGAGGAAGACGCCGACTATTTCTGTTCCGGCATCTATGATAGCAGCCTGACCGAGTTACTGGTCGATCTCGGCTGTCTGAACGGCGTCGAGGCGCTGATCGACACCTTTGAACCGGCCAACTGGTGGCAGGCCAAATTGACCCTGAGCGCCGAACAGTGGCAGGCGGTGCGCGGGCGCACGGTCAACCTGGCCTTTGAGATGTACACCGACGACTCGCTCAACACCACCGTCTACATCGATGATGTCACCTTCGAGATCGTCACCGGCGGGCTCTCCGGCGACCGCTTCGAACCCAATGATACGATTGCCGGGGCCACAACCGCTCAACTGGCCACCCCGCTCAACGACCTGAGCATCCACCAGGCCAATGACATCGACTATTTCAAGGTGGTGCTGGCGGAAAGTGGCTCATTTGTGGCCAATCTGGACGCCGCCAATACCGGTTCGCCGCTGGATGCCATTGCCACGTTGGTCGATGGCGCCGGCAAAACGCTCTGTGAAAACAACGACGACGGCCAGACGGTCGATCCCTACCTGATGTGCGAAGTGGAGGCCGACACCTACTATGTTCGAGTGGCGTCAGTCTCCGGCCAGGGGGGGCGCAATTACACCTATGCCATCCAGTTTGATCTGGCCACCGGTGGCAACCCGCCGCCCACACCGCCCCCGCCGCCGCCCACACCGGAACCGCCGCCCAGCACTAACCCCAAACGAGCGTGGACAGCCATCCTCTACATCAACGGCGACAACAACCTGTGCAACTCCTATCTGCCGCTGCTCACGCGCATGGAGCAGGAGTTGGGTGGGCGCATCGGACCCAACGGCTTTCTCTATGTCACCGTGCTCATCGACCTGGACCCGCGCTTCTGCAACGGCCAGGGCGGCACGACGCGCTATCTGATCCAGCCGGGCGGCAACTACACCGACAACGTCAACCGCTGGAACATGGGCGAGCTCAACATGGGGGATGGGCAGACGCTGGTCAACTTTGCCAACTGGGCCATGCAAAATTACCCCGCCGATAATTATTATCTCGCCGTGGACAATCATGGCGGCGGCGTCTCGGGCATTTCGTGGGATGACACCAACGACCACGACAACATCGACAACGCCGAACTCCACGCCGCCCTCAAGGAGATCACACGCAACGGGACGCGCAAGCTGGCGCTCTTTGCCTACGAAGCCTGTCTCATGGCGATGTATGAAAACGCCTACGACCTGCGCAACTTTACCGATTATATCTTTGGCTTCTCCACCATCAGTTGGACCAACAACGCTTCGTACCCCTCCTATCTGGGTGATGCCCGCTTCACCGCCAACACGGATGCGCGCACCTTTGGCGACATCATGTTCGATGTCTATTTTGAGGCCGTGACCATGCCCTATGCGGTCTCGCTGGTCGAGTCGAGCAAGATGCAGGCGGTTCACGACGCGGTCAACCTCTGGGCCACTGCCCTGATCAACCAGGTGAACAGCTCGGCGCAGAGCATGGTCGCCGCCCGCAGCGCCACCCAGAAGATCGACACCAACAACGACGACGCACTCAGCGACGAAGACCGCTATCTCGACCTCTGGCACCTGGCCGACCGCATGGCGGCGCAAGGGCTGGCGGCCAACGAGGCCGCGGTGCTCAAACAGGCCATCGAGGCGGCAGCCGTGCGCAAAGCCTTCCGCCCAGGCATTGCCCAACTGCCGGTGGATTACGCCAACACGCACGGGTTGAGCATCTTCTGGCCGCGCACGCCGGCCGGCAATTACGAGGATTACGTCGGCAACCGCATCTACAACTCCACCCGCGAGGGCCAGTGGGATGAGTTCCTCCAGGCCTTCTTTACCGTGCTCCCCAACGGGCGCGGGCGCGGCGGCCTGAGCGCCGACTTGGGCGCTATCGACCGCCGGCCCGCTGATTCTAGCACACAGCCGTCCATCAATCTCTATCTGCCGCTGGTGCAGCGGTAGACGAACAAGGGCCAAGGGTTGCGCAACTATACTCAAATCAGAATGAGAACCGGAGTTCTACTTTACACCCGCATTCCGGGAAAGGGCCACAATGCTTCTCCGCAGAGTAGGCTCGCTGGCCCTTTCCCGGAATGCGAAAGGGAAAATCCGGGTTTCAAACTGAACGCAGTATAGAGTTGCGTAACCCTTGTTGCGGATTCCCCCTAGATAAACATCGGTAGAGGCGAGACTCTCAGGTCTCGCCTCTGCTGTTGGCGGGGCTGGCGACTGATATGGACCTCATGAATTAGATAAAAGTGCCATCTGATTTCAACTTTTCTCTGGCTTGGGGTATAACTAATAGACTATCTCAAAATCGATTGTGACTCTGGCACGCTTTCGAGCAGCACCGGGGTGGCACAGAGATTTTGAGATAATTTCTTAGAGGTGTCAGAATTCGTTTCGCATTCCCCAAAAGCAGTTTTAGGAGAATTAACCAGTGACCACCAGTCTGGAACAAAACGTCAACACCCATTCGCGCCCAACCGATCTCAAAATCACAGATCTGCGTATCTGCAACCTGGCCGGCATCCCTATGCGCGTCTCGATCATCCGCATCGACACCAACCAGGGGTTGGTCGGCTACGGCGAGGTGCGCGATGGGGCGAGCAAGACCTATGCGCTCATGCTCAAAAGCCGGCTCATCGGCGAGAACCCCTGCAATATCGACAAGATCTTCCGCAAGATCAAACAGTTTGGCTTTCATGCCCGGCAGGCGGGCGGCGTCTGTGGCGTAGAGATGGCGCTCTTTGACCTGGCCGGCAAGGCGTACGGCGTACCGGCCTACCAGTTGCTGGGCGGCAAGTTTCGCGACCAGGTGCTCTGCTATTCGGACACGCCAACCTGTCTCGACGGGAAGGAAATGGGGCAGCGGCTCAAGGGGCGCATGGAACAGGGCTTCAAGTTCTTGAAGATGGACATCGGCATTGGGCTGCTGCGCGACGTGCCGGATGCGCTCATCGCGCCGCCGGGCATGTTGGCGAGCCGCACCATCATGCACCAGTTCACCGGCATCCAGATCACCGATAAGGGCATCGACCACATCTGCCAGTATGTGGCAGATGTGCGCTCTGTCATCGGCTACGAGGTGCCGCTGGCGGCGGACCATTTCGGTCACATCGGCCTCAAGACGTGCATCCGCCTGGGCAAGGCGCTGGATAAATACACGCTGGCCTGGTACGAAGATATGATCCCGTGGCAGTTTGCCGACCAGTGGGCCGACCTCACCCGCGCCGTGGACACACCCACCTGCACAGGCGAGGACATCTATCTCAAAGAGGGCTTTATGCCGCTCCTGGAAAAGCACGCCGTGGACATCATCCACCCTGACCTGGCCTCGTCGGGCGGGCTGCTGGAGACCAAGAAGATCGGCGACCTGGCGCAGGAATATGGCGTGGCAATGGCGATGCACATGGCCGGTTCGCCTATCTCAGCGCTGGCCAATGTTCACTGTGCGGCGGCGACCGAGAACTTTATGGTTCTGGAAAACCACTCAGTCGACCACCCGCAGTGGAACGAACTCGTGACCGGGCTGCCCAACCCGCTCATTCAAGATGGTCATATCGCCGTGCCCGAAAAGCCGGGCCTGGGCTTTGACGACATCAACGACGACCTCTTCCGCCAGTGTCTCGACCCGCGCGACCCGATCCATTTCGACCAACCCACCGAACTGTGGGATAGCGAGCGGTCACACGACCGGCTGTGGAGTTAGCCTGAGAAGAGAAAGTAGAACACAGATTTTCAGCGCTTCATCTGTGAAATCTGTGTTCTCTTTTATTGATCCGCAGATTTCACAGATTTCGCAGATCTAGAAACTGTTTGAAAGGTGGTTGCCAGGCTGGTGCATCGCACTCTACGAGTGCAACGCACCAAACCTTTTCAAACAGCTTCTTAATCCGCGACAATCCGCCTAATCTGCCTAATCCGCGGTCTATTCCCTCATAGAAACGTAGCGAACCAGTCGCGCACGCGCACTTTGTCTGCTTCGTCGCCAAAGCCCAGGCTGAACCAGCCCTCGTAGCCCCGCCCGCGCAACTCGGCAAAGAGGTCGGCGAAGTCGATGGTGCCCTCGCCCGGCACCAGGTGAACTTCGTACTCGCCGGTATTGTCGTTCAAGCGCACCTGGCCGATGTTATCGACGCCAAAGGCATCTAAAAATCCCCGCCAGCCTTCGGGCACCAGATGGCCGTGCGCCACGTTAAACGCCCACTTGAAGTACGGCGACTGGATCGCAGCAAAGAACGCGCGCGTCTCAGCCACGTTGTGGGGCAGATAGTGGATTTCAGCGTGCTCTGGCTCTTTGTTGTGGTTTTCAAAGAAGATGGTTACGCCGGCCCGTTCCGCCCGTTCGACCAGCCGCTTCATGCGCTCAATCGCCGTCTGCTGGCGCCGGGGCAGGTCGCCAAAGTGGTAGCCGCCATGCCCGATCAGCCAGCCGCAACCGAGGCGGGTGGCTAGGTCGAGGTTGGCAAAAAGATAGGCATCCACCGCCTCGCTCAGGATCGGTGTATATTCGGCGTTATTGATGGCCGACGATGGGTGAATGCCAAGCTGGATGCCGTGGGTTGCACAGAGGTCACGCACCGTGCGCACCCGCGCCGCATCAAACGAAGCCAGGTCGTTGGGGGGCAGATCGGCCTGGAAGTCGATGTGGCGAAATCCACACTCGCCGGCCCAGCGGATCGATTCCTCGATGGGTCTGTTCTTGTCGGCGTCAAAGCCAAAACGCTCGTGCATTGGTCTCTAACCCCTTACAAATTAATTTGCGTGATAGGCTGATTTCGCGCACAATGATACCATGCATCGAAACCAGCACCAAGCACTGTGAAAGGACAATCATGAACTATACGACTCTGGGTCGGACCGGCCTCAAAGTCAGCCGTCTCTGCCTGGGCACGATGAACTTTGGCCCCCACACCAGTCCAGAAGAGAGCTTTGCAATCATGGACCGCGCGCGGGAGACCGGCGTCAACTTCTTCGACACCGCCAACCGTTATGGCCGCGACGTCCGCCTGGGTTACACCGAAGAGATCATCGGCGAATGGCTGGCCCAGGGTGGGCGGCGCGACCAGATCGTCCTCGCCACCAAGGTTTATGGGGCGATGGGCGACGGCGTCAACGAGCGCGGGCTTTCTGCCTATCATATCCGCAAGGCGTGCGAAGATAGCCTACGCCGTCTCCAGACCGACCACATCGACCTATACCAAATGCACCACGTCGAACGCTCGACACCGTGGGATGAGATCTGGCAGGCCATGGAGCAATTGGTACGCGAGGGCAAGATCCTCTATGTCGGCAGCAGTAATTTTGCCGCCTGGCATATCGTGCAGGCCAACGAGGCTGCTGCCCGGCGCAATTTTCTGGGATTGGTCTCCGAGCAGAGTCGCTATAACTTGACCGTGCGCACCATCGAGTTGGAGCTTTTGCCAGCCTGTCGCGCCTACGGCGTCGGCGTGATCCCCTACAGCCCCCTGGGCGGCGGGTTGCTGGGTGGCGTGCTCGAGCAACCCCAAAGCGGCCGCCGCGCATCCGAGCAGATGCAGGCGCGGGTGGCAAAACATCGTGCGCAGATCGAGCAGTACGAAGCGCTCTGCGCCGAACTAGGCGAAGCGCCAGCCAATGTCGCGCTGGCGTGGGCGCTCCACCAGCCAGGCATCACCGCGCCGATCATCGGGCCACGCATGCTCCAACAGTTCGAGGAGTCGTTGCGATCGGTGGAGATCAAGCTGGCGCCGGATGTTCTGGATCGGCTGGACAAAATCTGGCCGGGGCCCGGTGGCGAGGCGCCTGAAGCGTACGCCTGGTAGTGTATGATTAACTCATCACAGGCTGATCAGCGTCCCCTTGCTGAACGTACCCATTCTTCGAAAATTGTGAACTGGTCCCCCATCTACTACGGATGGGTGATCCTGGCGGCGGGCACCTTTGGGCTGATCATGACCAGCCCGGGCCAGACCTATGTCAATTCGATCTTTATCGATCACTTTATCCGCGACCTCGACATCAGCCGTTCACTGGTCAGCACGCTCTATCTGATCGGCACGTTGGCAGCCAGCCTGGCCTTGCCCTGGGTTGGGCGCCAGGTAGACCAGCGAGGACAGCGGTTGATAGCCGTGGCGATCAGTGCAGCCTTTGGGCTGGCGTGCCTCTATATGGGTTTCGTCCGCAATGCGCTGATGCTGCTGATCGGCTTTATCTTGTTGCGCATGTTGGGTCAGGGCAGCTTAAGCCTCGTTTCCACCAATATCATCAATCAATGGTGGGTGCGACGCCGGGGCCCGCTGTTGGGCCTCTCCGGCGTGGCCATGGCGCTACTAGGGGTGGGCGCATTTCCCAACGTGGTCAACTGGCTGATTCCGCACCTGGGTTGGCGCATGACCTATGGAGTGCTGGGTGCGGTCTTGTTGCTGGTCATGACACCGGTGGCCTGGCTCTTTTTCCGCAACCGGCCAGAGGAGTACGGGCTCTTACCCGATGGTCTCACCGCCAAAAATCGACCGGGTGATCCGGTAGCTACTGCGCCATCCGTTGCCCATACCGAAGAGAACTGGACGGTGCATGAGGCGATGCGCACGCCGGTCTTTTGGGTCTTTCTCGTGGGGCTGGCCTCTATCTCCATGCTTGGCACTGGGTTGCAGTTTCACATCGTCAGCATCTTTGCCGACAACGGACTGACACCAGCCATGGCGGCCGCTTCGTATGTACCGATTGCAGTGACCTCGGCGGCGCTCAACCTTGCCAGTGGTATCCTGGTCGATCGGGTCCGTCTGCGCGTGATGATGGCCATTGCGTTGCTGTTGCAGGCGCTCTCGCTGTGGATGGTCGCCTTTTTGGGGACGGCCGCGCTGGCCCTGGCATTTGGCGGGTTGATCGGCGCCACGAGCGGACTCATGCGCACGGTGAGCACCGTGGCGTGGGCCAAGTATTATGGCCGCCGCCATCTGGGCAGCATCAGCGGCGTGACATCGACCGTGCTGGTGGCGGCGTCGGCGCTTGGCCCGCTGCCCATGGGCGTCGCTCGCGACTGGCTGGGCAGCTACACGACAACGCTCAACATGCTGGCGGTCATCCCGCTGGGCCTGGCCGTCGCCAGCCTCTTTGTCGACCGGCCAGCCCGTTGACAGCTTGATTCGACGATAGACGATGGACTATCGTCTATTGTCTATCGTCCATCATCCAACCGACCTATTAAAGGAGGAACCCATGCAGCGACCGTGGGATGGCAGCACGATCCGCTACCCCGACCCGGCCATCGAGGTTATCGACAAGCGCTTCAAGAAGTACACCATCGGCAACGCCGCGGTGGAGCGGCTCTGCACCGGCTACCGCTGGGCTGAGGGGCCCGTCTATTTTGGCGATGGCCGCTACCTGCTCTGGAGCGACATCCCCAACAACCGCATCATGCGGTGGGATGAAGAGACGGGAGCAGTGAGCCTCTTTCGCAAGCCCTCCAACTACAGCAACGGCAACACCCGCGACCGCCAGGGCCGGCTGGTCACCTGCGAACACCTGACGCGCCGGGTGACACGCACCGAGTACGACGGCAGCATCACCGTGCTGATGGACAACTATCAGGGGAAACGGCTCAACGCCCCCAACGATGTGGTGGTCCACTCAGACGGCAGCGTCTGGTTTACCGACCCCGGCTACGGCATCCTCATGAACTATGAGGGCGGGAAAGCCGAGTTTGAACTGCCCCCGGCTGTCTACCGGCTCGACCCCGTAACCGGCGAGGCGACGGTGGTATCCGACGACTTTGCCAAGCCCAACGGCCTTTGCTTTTCGCCGGACGACTCCAGACTCTACATTGTCGACACGGGGATCACCCACGACGAGAACGCCCCCTCCCACATCCGTGTCTTTGATGTGGCCGACGGCAAGCTCAAGAACGGCAACGTCTTTATGGACATGAAACCTGGCTTTGCCGATGGCATCCGTTGCGACGTGGATGGCAACCTCTGGGCAAGTGCGGGCTGGGCCGGCCCCGGCTTCGATGGGGTGCATTGCTTTACGCCCGGCGGCGACCTGATCGGCAAGATTCACCTGCCGGAGCCCTGCGCCAACATCTGTTTTGGCGGGCCAAAGAAGAACCGCCTCTTTATGTGCGGCAGCACCTCGATCTATGCTGTCTATCTGGAGGCACAGGGGGTGCAGTGGCCATAACAGCAGGTTCACAGAGCACGCAGAGGAAACACAGAGCACGCAGAGTGCGTTAGAACTCTCCGGCTCTTCACAGTTTGACGAGATTCGCGGAGTTCGCACGTGGGCGTGCGAACTCCGCGAACTTAATTCCCGAAAGCAACAGAGCTAACTCTCTATGCTCTCTGTGTCTTCTCTGCGCTCTCTGTGAACCTGCTGTTAACTCCCCTGCCGGTTGGCCTGTGAGCGGGGGGTCAGGTCGAACCAGGTCTCGTGGCCGTGGAAGAAGCGGTCGAATTCGTCGACCATTAGCTCAAAGAAGTGGGGGTAGGGGTCACCGCTGTACCAGCCGATATGCGGGCTGATAAAGACGTTGGACAATTGCAGGATCTCACTATCGGGCGGCACCGGCTCCGGGTCGAAGACATCCAGCCCAGCAAAGATGTCACCCTGTTTGAGGCGCTCGATGAGCGCGGCCGAATCGACAATCGGCCCGCGCGAGACGTTGACAAAGACACTGCCGGGACGGAGGAGCGCCAGTTCGCGCTGGCCGATCAGGCCGCGCGTCTTGGGTGTGAGCGGGGCCAGACAGACGATGACATCACACTGCGACAGTACGTTGTCGAGCGAAGTCTGCAAGAAACCAAGCGCTTCGGCCAGTTCGCGCGGCAGATAGGGGTCGTGGACCCAGATTTCGACCTCAAAAGGGCGTAACAGTTTGATCAGCCGCCGGCCCATGTGCCCGCCGCCGATCAACCCCACTCGCTTGCCGGTGAGTAACCCGCGCGCCTTCATCACTTCGTCGCGGTTGCGCTGGGTGTTGCCGGCGATCATCGCGCGGAAGAGGCTGCCGGCGTTGCGCATGGCGACCAGGATCAGCCCTAGCGCCCACTCGGCCACCGGGTAGGAGGAACCATTGGTCGTGTCCACCGTGCGGATGTTATGCGCCCAGGCTGCCTCCAGGTCGATGCGGCTGGCAAAGCGGTCTCCTTCGAGCTCGCCGATGATCCGCAGCTGCGGCGCCCCGTCCAGCAGATCACCCGTGAGCGTGGGTGCGCCGTGGCAGATGATCAACCCGTCGATCTCTGCCAGGCGGGTGCGTAAACGAGCCGCCGTCTCCGGGTCACGATTGGTATCGTAGATGCCGCCTCCTTCACAGGGGAACCAATCCCAGTCGGCGAATTGTTCCAGCCGGGCGATTTGGGCGGGGGGCAGATAAGTGTTGCGGACATTTTGGTTGCACGCCAGTAAGATCTGGGGTCGCGGCGCACTCATACGGTATTGACCTCCGGCAGAGAGTGGAAGACGTTCCCAAGAAACAGGAGTACTATTACAGAATGCTCGGCAAACCAGAGGGGCTTCCCTTGTGAGTAACCCACGGTTTGCCGAGCATCCAACAGATCATGCCCTCGGCTGGAATTAGCCGGGCGGCCATCAAATCAATTCAGGCGTCCGGTTGCTGAGCCGCTCACCGATCTGGTTGACGATGTGGAGCGCCACCTGGTTGGGGCTATAGCCGCCGGGGAGGCGCACAAGCGGCTTGTCATACTTCTCACAAAATTCTTTGACTTCGCCAAAGCCGTGGCGTGACCAGCGGATGGCGAGGATTACCGCTGCGACATCAGGCCGGGCGACATAGGGTTCGAACTCGGCGTAGGTTTGGTCACGACCTTCGACCCAGACCAGCTCTTTGAGGTCGAACGCCTGGGTCAGCGATTCGGCGGCCAGGGGGCGCTTGATGCCACCGATCAGGACAACGGTGCGCCCGCGCAGCAATTCGGCTGCACGCTGGACATCCTCGGTTAAGACGGGTGTGGCCGTTTCTTCTTGCATCACGGGGCGCGATGCCAGGAATTGTTCCAGTTCGCGCAGCACCAGTTCCACGTTCTTGGGGAGATCTAACGTTTCGGGGATCTCTTCGGCTACGGACAAGAGCAAGTCGCGCAGGTCTCGGTTGCTGGGGGGAATGCCATCGTTGACCAATTCATCAATGCCATCGAGCACCTTTTGCCAGTCGTAGCGGCGCTCCTGACCGCGATTCTGATCGATGAGCTTGAGGTGGTAGCGAATCTTATTAAAGGTGCTGCGTTGGCGTTTGGCCCGGCCGCGGTTGGACTCGATCCGCTCCTCCAGCTCGTGGATGCGTTCGATGAGCGACGCCCACTGGCTCGGGTCGGCCGGGTCATCCTTGCGCATGTGGCGGCGGATGAGGATCTGTTGTTCTGCCCCGGTCTGTTTGAGCCACTGAAAAATCTTATACTGGTCGCTGTCTGTATTGCCCCCCATATCGGCGATAGCAATGCGTAAGGCCGACTGAGCCTCAGCAGCCAACTCTAGCGAGTCGATAAAACCGTAGCGTTCCTCATCGCTGTGGGTGAGCACCGTATTGAGTAGATGCATGGCGGTGGCGGCGGCCTCAAAGCAGCCAGCCAGCGTCTCGTATTCGGTCAGGTCGTCTGGGGTAGGGCCATCGCGGTGGCACATCCAGAGGAAACATTCAGGCAACATCTTGGCGCGGGCGATGATCTCGCGGTCATTGGGCTCGATCTCGCTGTCATAGTCTGACCCGTCGCGCAGCAACTGTTGCCGCCGCGCCGCCCAGCGCGCCCCTTCCGCCTTCAAGTGACAACGTTCGGCAATCAGCGGCAGGTCATCGTCACTGACCAGGACCGTACGCCAGGAAGAGGTCTGGTCGATGGGACGGAGGACACGTAGCGCCTCGCGCAGCCCGGTAGCCGTTCCGTTGGTTGAGGTAGATGGGGTTGGACTATAGCCGTTGGTGTGTGGCTTTACCACATCCGGCACGCCGGTGATGGGCGCTGGCTCAGGTATCTTTTCTGGCGGGGCGGCAGGTTGAGCAGGTATTGGTTCCGGTGCCAGCGCCACCAGTGCTTCTCCAAGTGTACGCAATTGATTGCGTAGTTCTTCGTTCTGGAGTGCCTCTTGCTGCAAATGATGTACAATAGGCTTTAGCGCGTTGAGTAGATTTGCTGTCTTTGTCACAATTGCGTCTGAGTCTATCGTGTTTTCTCGCATAAATTATCTCCTCTTGATGGCGAATGCTTGTCTTACATCGAGCCGTGGCTCCGGCAATCTAGCGGCAGGTACATCAACATGAGTGCCTGGATAGAGCACACAGCGGTCTTTTAATCGCTAAACTTGCTCGGAGGAAAGCGTATCGCTGTGGGGGATGTGCAACGATGGTGCCTGGCTCCTTTGTGTTTCTGTTCGCCAGGCAGGTGATTAGGCTACATGTGATTTTTTTCATTATTACAAAACATAGTATACGGCAATAGTACCGGTCCCGTCAATTCGCAACAAAAGCTCAGTTACTTCGCTGTGCTTCGGTTTGAGGTTAGCGGGCCCTATGCTCACAGTGGATGGCCGATTCCACCACCGGACCCAATTGCTTACAAGTCAACTGAACCAGACGCAAGGCCAATGGGGAGCATGGCAGGCCGTTTGCAGACACTGGCCAGTTCGATCTGCTGGCCACTCTCTGCCGCCTCATGCACAGCCTGCATGATATCGAGCACATGAAAGGCCAGTTCGCCGCTGGCCCGGTGCGGGCGGCCAGTACGCATGGCTGCGGCCATGTCGGCAACACCCAATCCACGGCTGTTTTCGGTGTAGATATGGGTCAGCGGTACCTCTTCCCACTCGGCTTTGCCCTTGAGCCGCACCCGCACCGGCCCGCCAAAGGTGTTGGGATCAGGCAGGCTGAGGCTCCCTTCGGTGCCATAGATTTCAAGCCTTGGCAGGTTGGCTCCCCAAACATCGAACGTCTGGATCAGCGTGCCAATGGCGCCATTGGCAAATTCGAGCAGCCCGGCCACATGAGTCGGCACCTCGACCACCACCCGTTGGCCAAACTTTGGCTGGCTGGTAATCGTGCGTTCGGGAAAGGTGATGCGTGTCATACCGCTCACCCGTTTGACCGGGCCGATAATGCTGACAAGCGCAGTCAGATAGTATGGTCCCATATCAAACATGGGGCCGCCACCGCGCTGATAGTAAAATTCGGGATTTGGGTGCCAGTGCTCGTGGCCATGGGAGACCATAAAGGCCGTGGCTGCTACCGGGTCACCGATGACCCCCTCATCCACCAGCTTGCGGCAGGTCTGTAGCCCGCCGCCCAGAAAGGTATCGGGCGCACAGCCGATGCGCAGCTCTCTGGCCTGCGCCAGATCGAGCAACCGGCGGCCATCCTCCCGATTGAGTGCGAAGGGCTTTTCACTATAGGTCGCTTTGCCAGCGTTGAGCGCTGCGGTCGCGACTTCGGCGTGTGCGGCCGGGATCGTCAGGTTGACCGCAATCTCAATCTCTGGGTCGGCCAACAGCTCGGCCACCGGGCAGGCCCGGATCCCGTACTCCGTCGCTTTGGCCTGAGCGCGCGCCAGGTCGATATCGGCGCAAGCGACGATCTGTAGGTTATTAAATGTCTGATCAGATTTAAGATAGATTGTGCTGATATTGCCGCAGCCAATAATGCCGATTTTTGTGCGTGCTGTGTCGGTGTTCATACAGATCTGTCCGGACGTTGGCGGATAAGGTGTAGAGATAGAGGGGAGGGAGATAGGGGGATAGAGGGTTGATAAGACTGTTTCATCTCTCTCCCTTTCTATCTCCCCATCCTTCTAACTTAACCAGCTGGTACAAATTGCTCCTCCCCTTCCGGTTCGGGGATCTCGACACGCACGATCTGGCCGTCTTGCAGGTGAAGGATCTGGTCCACATAGTCGTTTACCAGGCTGTCGTGCGTCGCCATCAGCATCGCGATCTGCCGTTCATGAACAATTGTACGGAAGAGCTTGAGCACTTCACGCCCCGTTTTGCTGTCGAGGTCGCCGGTTGGCTCGTCGGCAATGATCACCTTGGGGGTGTTGGCCAGGGCGCGGGCAATGGCGACACGCTGCTGTTGGCCACCCGAAAGCTCGTACGGTCGATGGTCCATCCATTTAGCCAGACCGACCAGTTCGAGACACTCAACCGCAACCTTATGGCGCTGTTTGGCGGGTACATTGTTCATCCGCAGGATCAGCTCCACGTTTTCGTAGGCTGAAAGCGCCGGCAGCAGACCGAGCGACTGAAAGATAAAACCTACCTGTTGGCGGCGCCAGGTAGTGAGCCTGGCTTCGCTCCAGCCGCCGATCTCTTCGCCAAAGATCACCACTTTGCCGGCGGTAGGCTGGTCTAACCCACCGATACAATTGAGCAGCGTCGTCTTGCCGCTGCCGGAGCGTCCTTTGAGCGCCACAAGCTGCCCGGCGTTTACCTGCAAATTCACCCCGCGCAGGGCATGGACCTCCTGCTCGCCCAGCTTGTAGATGCGCTTGAGGTCGATAGTTTCGATAACCGTGTTACCCTGTTTGCCGTTCTGGTTGGACAACGTCTCTTTCCTCTCGCTGCAATCGTTATTTCTTGCCTCGCTTGAGGCTAAAACGTCCGAGCAGATTGCGCACGGAAGGCGTTCGCTCGCCGCTGTCGATATTGATCTTGCGGACGATCTCCTGCTCTACCCGGTCCGAATCGGTCGGGCGAATGAGGATGCCTTCTTCTGTCACTTCTAACGTGGCGCGCCCTTTGATGTCGAACTGCTGTAACAGCTCCAGCGGAACGTGCAGGCGGCCGGCCCGATCCACCACCACCAGTTCCTCAAAATGGTCGGTATGGGTGTGCGCCACCTCTTCGCCATTGGCAGAAGCCTCACCGGCGCCATTGGTGTATTCGGCCACAGACCGTGTCTGGCGGATGGTCTCGCTGGCGAGCATCCCATCGCGGATGGCAACCACGCGCTGCACCTGTTTGGCGACGCCGGGATCATGGCTGACGATCAGCGTGGTGATGCCCATTTCGCCAGTCAACATGCGAAAGGTATTGTAGATCGTCTCGGCTGTCGCCGAATCGACTTCGCCCGTCGGCTCGTCGGCCAGCAGGAGCGTGGGGTTGTTGGCCAGGGCCACAGCGATAGCGACGCGCTGTTGTTCACCACCCGAAAGCTCAGGCAGGTGGTGGCGCATCCGCTCCTTGAGGCCGACCAGGTCGAGCAGTTGCTCGGCGCGTATCCGTTTAGCCTTCCCGGTAGTGCCGGCCAATGTCATGGGCAGCATCACGTTGTCGATCGCATTCAGATAAGGCACCAGGTTGCGAGCGCTCTGCTGCCAGACAAAGCCCACCTTCTCACGACGATACTTGTTCAACTGCCGGTCGGACAATTTGAGCAGATCCAATCCATCGACACGCACGCGGCCCGCCGATGGTCGATCCAGTCCGCCGAGGATGTTCATTAGCGTCGTCTTGCCGCTGCCGCTGGACCCTACAATCGCCACCAACTCCCCTTTTCCAATCGTCAGGTTGAGTTCGCGCAGCGCCACCATTTCCAGATCCGCCACCTGGTAGATCTTGACCAGCCCATCGCACAGGATAAAAGCCTCGCTCATTGAAAATCCTTTATTAATTGTCAATTGTCAGTTATCAATTATTAATTGTTAACTGTGCCACGCCTGTTATCAGGGGTGGCGCAACACTTAACCGTGGTCGGGCAGTGGCGTGCGTCGCACGCCACGGTTAACTGCGGCGCTACCTTATCAGGAATCCTCATTAACCATTGGCAATTGACCGTTGACAATTGACCATTAGACTGTTTCACCCAGCTTGATCGCCTGGAAGATTTTCATCCGCAACAGAAAGGCGACGAGGACGCTCAGCGCCACGACAAAGAGCAAGGCAAAGAGCACATAGATGCGCGCAATGGCTGCCCATGCGATCTCCACCTGGAAGGGTGGCGTCATCGATTGGATATCAGAACCGATCTGTAGGTAAGGAATGAAGATCTGGCTGATCAATGCCCCTAAGTAGGTGCCGGCGCCCAGCCCCAGTACAATCAGAAACGCTAATTCCCAGGCTAGGAAGGTGGTCATCTGCCCTGGCGAGAGCCCAATGGCGCGTAGTGTGCCCAGTTCGATAAAGCGGCGCCGGAATGAGAAGAGCGCATAAAGGAAGAAACCCAATACGGTCAAGAACGCCGCCGCCAGAAAACCGACCGAGAGCACGCCAAAGAGACCTTGCCGTTCTGGACGCCGCTGCTCATTGGCAATGCGATTGGCCGCCGACTGGTAATCTACCACGATGATATCGTGTTCCCGCAGGTTGCGCACCATCTGGCCGTAATCGGCGCCCACTTGCGTCTTAGCCCAGACATCGTAGGGCATTTCCCCGCCGGAGATCTCGAAGATATACTCCAGGTTGCCGACGACCACCGGCGAAAATTTGGTGGGGTCAGGGTCTGGATACCAGGTGGGGAAGTAGTCGATCTCGCCGACGACCTTGGCGGTCATTTCGGCGCGCTGGCCATAGTTGCTGACCCGCATCTGGATCTCATCCCCCACTCGAATCCGGTTCTGCGCCATAAAATCGCGCCGCAGGAGGATGCCTTCGGGCGCCACGGCCAGCGCGTTCATCAGGGCCCCCAGGCTGGCCGGTGCAAAGTCGCGCCGCCAATAGGTAGCCAGCGGAAAGTCGATCCGATCAACACCGTAGAGCGTTGCCTCGCGCCATTGTCCCTGCACCTGCAAACTAGCGCCGTATTTGCCGACGCGAGCCGCCGCTTCGATCTCCGGCGCCTTGAGGTGTTCGCCAACCGGGACAAATACCCACCTGGGCCCCGTGATCAACTCCTCTCCACTCGCTGTGGTGCTGCTGGCCGGCGTCGTTGTACCGCCTTCCCCGCCCAGCCCCGCACCCGGTGCTGAACCGGCTTCGGTGCTCTGGCCCAACTCGACCAGACGAACATCGGCGCCAATACGGTAGTAGCTCTGGTCATAGAGATGATTGTCCAGCGTCTGCGCCAGCGAGGCTGTAAAGGCCGATAAGCTCAACGTCAGAATAAGCAGGATCAGCGGTGCGGTGTAGAAGCCGGGGTCGCGCGACAGATAGCGCGTCGCTAACAGAAACCCGACGCTGTTGGTGCGCGCTGCAACCCAAGCGACGGCCATCATCAACAGGGGCAACAGACGCAAGACCAACAAAGTCAGCGCCAGCGCACCCAACGACGGCACCAGAAAGAGCAACGGGTTGTCGAAGACACCACCGCTGTTCGTCGCACCAGGCAGAACGATGCTGCCCTGTTGCTGCAACAGATAAGCCCCATAGCCGGCGGGGATCAACAGCAGGATGTCGAGCCAGGCGCGCTGCCACCACGGTGGTCGCACCGTGCGGGCCGATTCCTGTTTGTAGGTGATAATAGTATGGCGGGCGGCGCCCAACGACGGCACCACCTGCGCAACCAACGTCACGCCCAGCGCAGCGAGCCCAAAACGCAAGGTGGCCGCCGTCATATCGACCCGCAGGTTGGACTCGATGGTGAAATTGAGAAAGCTGCGCGTGGCTCCAATCGCACGCGAGATCATCTCGCTGACCGGGATACCCGTACCCAATGCCAGTGCGCCCAAAATAAACGATTCGAGCACCGCGATCCCCAGGATCTGGAGGGCGGTAGCGCCGCGGCTGCGCAGCACTGCGATCTCGTTGCGCTGGCGCCCCACAGCCAGGCCCACCACCAACCCAATAAAGGCGATGAGCAAGCCGATAATGGGGATGCTAAAGGCATAGAGCAGAACGTTCAACAGCTGGGACTGGACGCGATAGCGGTTGAGCGCTGCGTAGGGCGAAATTTCGAGCCGGGTGTTGGCGAGCAACGTGGCTGCCCGCTGTTGCACGGCCTCGATCCGGGCGACCAGCCACCCCACATCGTTGGCATGGATGTGCGAACCATCCATAACAATGTACCAGAGCGCCTGGGCTATCTCATCGGTCAGGAGCGGAGCAACACGGCCCTGAAAGCTTGCTTCAGGGATAAATAGCTGGTTATCAAAGACACTCAAGCGATAGAACCAATATTCATCTGCCGGGTTAGTCGCAGTCCAAATGCCGCTGATGACGATGGGGATCTGCACCACACGCTGGCCGCCTTCGGTGTCCATCCGGCGGAAGGTCATAAAGGGTTCGCCGATCTGCAAACCCAACTGGTCGGCCATTGCCTCTGTCACTGCTACTTCCAGCGGGTCGGAAGGGTCGGAGCTGGCCACTGCCGGCATCCCCCCTTCGAGGAAGGTGACATGGTCGGCCATGTCGCTGACAAAAGCAAAGTTGACCCAGGCCAACGGGTCGCGCACATCCGCATAGGCGACCTGGTCGGTAGGGAAGAGACGAAAGTTGTCGGTTTTGGCGTAACGCACTGTGAACTGGTGGGGAAGCCCCAGCGCGGCCGTTCCTTCGCCCGTAAGGTAGCTGTCTACCGCTTCGATGTCGTCTAGCTCTTTAAGCCCATAAAGCGAACCGACGTAGCGAAACATAAAAGCAAAGGGCGGCCGCCGCAACGCCACTGTCTCGTCCTGCGCCTGGCTCAGTTCGGTCTTTAGCACTTCGTAATAGACGGCGTCGGTGTAGAGTGGGACACTCATCACCAGAGCAATGGAAACGACCAACCCGGCGGCCGTTGCCAGTGCCAGCCCGCGTTGCGAAAGCAGTCGCCGGATGGCAACTGCAAAAATGGCAAAGGTGCGAGAGAGAAAATTCATTGTCAATTTAGCATTCGTTACTGGCCAACCACAACCTGGCCTAGCTCAAGTCCTTCCTCGATCTCCACCCGCTCCGCCGTCTGGATGCCGACCCGCACATCCACCCGGCGTTGTACCTCACCATCCTGCACAACCGCAAAGCGCCGGCCGTCGAAGACGCGGAGGGCCTGTGGCGGCAACCACAGCACATCCTGCTTCCGCTCGAGTTCGGCGGTAATGCGCACCAGATCGCCCAAATTGAAGCCCAACTCTTTGGCATCCACATCCAACGTAAAGCGGGTGGATTTGTCCTGGTCTTCGACACTGATACCGCGGCCACCGCTGCCATACGGGTAGGGCAACTGGCGGATCTGCCCGGTCAGAATCTCGCCGGGCCGGCTGACTAGCGTCACCTTGACGGGCATCCCTTCAACCAGTTGCGACATCTGGTCGCTGAGCAACTCGGCGCTCACTTCCATCTCGTTCACATCAGCGATAGAGACTACCTTTTGGAAACCTTCCACATTCTGGCCAGGCGTCAGCGAGACGGAGAGCAACTGACCATCGAACGGTGCGTGAATCTGCGCATCGGCGATGGCCGCTTCTAGTTTCTGCACGTTGAGTTTGGCACGGTCGTAGGCGTTGACGAGGTTAGCGTTGACCCCATCAGCCAGCCGGTCTAGGGTTATCT
The DNA here is from genome assembly GCA_003577005.1 of Chloroflexota bacterium. The sequence goes on from QEUW01000021.1 coordinate 32,198, forward strand.
GCGCCAGCTCCACCTGCTTCTGTTGCAGTTGGATTGCCTCCGGGTCCGGTGGGGTTTTCCCCTGGAGGTCGGCCAGTTTGATCTGCTCCATCTCCACGTTGATCTGCGCGATCCGCAAGTCATATTCCAGGTCGCGTTGAGCCGTTTCAAGGAGCATCGTAGCCTGCTCTAGCTCCAGTTGAGCCGAAGTCAGTTCTCGTTCGAGAAGGTCGATCTCCTGCTCGGCGATGAGCGTCCCCTTGGTGACCATGTCGTTGCGCTTGACATAGACGGCGCGTACGCGCCCGCTGCTGCGGAAAAACAATTGTTCCTCGATCACAGGGGAGATGCGCCCACTAAAGGTCAGCTCTTTGATAACCTCGCCCTGTTGGACGGTGTAGGTGGGCTTACGCGGGACAATCGCAGTAGGGATCGGGGTCGGGGTCGGCGCTTCGTCGGTGATGCGCTGCGAGCGCCCAGCAGGCAACAGCGCGCATCCGCTGACGATTAAGGTTGCCAACAGCGCCGCCAACAAGAGGTGGAGGGTAGTTCGACGGTTCAACTCTCTAGCTCCTCAAATCAGTAGATCCAGAAACAAAACCAAGAGAACAGCGGGTAGCCTATGGGTGGATTATGGAGTACTCCTTCAATTGTACCATTGTACTTCATTTTGACTGGAACACAAGAATCCACCAAAAGAAACTGAACGCAAAGACCGTGTGGTGCAAGCTTGAGCAGGATCTTCTCCATAGCTTGCAGAGGAATGCGCATCTGAAGGCGCGTATTCCTCTACCCTAGATTTATTGGGATCATCCCTCGAGTACGAAGGGGAAAAATGCAGCGCATTGCCTCCCTACACATCCACGGCGAGGGGCGCCGCCGTCACTCTCAAGCACCAAACCGGCCTTTCATTCTCCAAAACTTTGATTAGAACACCAACAAAGTTAAATTAAGATTTTCTTAGAAACAGATTAAAATGATATACTGCAAGCTGCCGTCTGTCTCTACTCTTGCCAATCGTAAGGAGAGCACCATGCCACATATAACGCCCCCTCCTGTTGCCCGTATTGATGACCGCGCTGGGCGCATCTTTGACTATGGCGAAGTTGCCGATTATCCGGCAGATCTCTACCATCATCGGACCGTCGCCGCAGGCGTGGAGGGGTTTGCCGGGGTAACGAAAGAGGCGCTCGAGCATTTTCACGAACAAGGCTATCTGGTGGTCCATGGCGCTTTTTCGGCGGTTGAGGTAACGGCGGCGTTAGAGGGCCTCCTCTATCTTCTTTCCGGCCAACATCCGACGTTCAAGGGGGTGATGTACGAGAAGAAGGCCAGAGGTATCGAGGTAGAACGTCTTCCACTAGAAGAGCGTCAGGACTATGTGCGCAAATTCATGTGGTTTGTCGATTTTGACGAACGTCTCCGGGCACTGGCCTATCACCCACAGTTGATGGAGCTACTCACTACACTGCTCGGAGAAGCGCCCGCTCTCTTCCAGGACATGGCGCTGATCAAGCCGCCGCGCATCGGCCGCGAAAAACCCTGGCATCAGGACCACGCTTACTTCGATTTGCCCCTCGAGACACCGGTGGTCGGCGTCTGGATCGCGCTCGACGAGGCGACCGTCGAAAACGGCTGTATGGTTGTCTATCCCGGTTCCCACCGTATGGGGCCGGTGGTCCATTTTCAACGCCGCGACTGGCAGATCTGCGACACCTATGAACGCACCGCAGGGGCGATTGCAGTGCCGCTCAAACCCGGCGGCGCTCTTTTCTTTCACAGCCTGCTCCAGCATGGCACCCCGGCCAATAGTTCCTCACTGCGCCGCCGCGCCGTTCAATTTCACTACGCACCGGCCAGCGCCCAGAAGACCAGCACCGAGGAGCGACTGGCAATCTTTGGAGAAGAGGGGAAGGATGTGGCGTGTTAGTATGAACCGAACCTGTATTGCCCTCTGCTCCGACACCCATCTCTGGCCTGACGCTGCGCAACGGTTTGGTGGCGCTGGCTCACAGATGCAACCCTGGTCACACGAGATCCAGAACGTTCTACTGGCTGAACTGGCCGCTGCACAGCCCGATCTGATCTTGCACCTGGGTGATTTTACCTGCGGTGGCGGCGCATTCGAGATGCCCGATAACCTCTTTTACCCAACGCTACGTGACCTTATCGCCGAACTCAACCGGTTGCCGGGCGAGTTCTACGGCCTGCCAGGCAATCATGATGCCCCGCTGGGCCAGCCGTGGACCTTTGCCGAAGAGTTGCTCGGCCTCTCGCCCGGTCAGGGGCGCACCATCGACACGCCCCACGCCCGGCTGATCCTGCTCAACGCCCAGGGGCATAGCCAGGCGCAGCTCGATGCGGCGCTGCCCAATGATCCTGTCTCCGGCTATGTCTGTGCGGCCGAACTGGCGCGCTTGGAAGCCGATCTGGCCGGCGCAGGTGGCCGCCCGGTATTGCTCTTCCTGCACCAGTTGTTGCAGCCGTGGGCAGGCGAGCAGACGTGGGCCGACCTCTATGGCGTACAAAATGGTTCGGAGGTGCTGAGCCTGCTTGCACGCCACGGCAACGTCCGGGCGGTTTTTCAGGCCCACGCCCACCGCTTTGATATTCGCTCGACCACCCTTGGGAGTGGAACTTGCTCGTTTGTCGTGCTGCCGGCGGTCATCGAATATCCGATGGCGTGGTTGGAATTGGTGCTCCAGGCAGACAGGGCTTACTTGCTGCTGCGCCGCCTGCCCTTGCGCGACCTGGCTGAACAGAGCCGGCGCAGCAGCGATTCCGACTGGCGCGCCGGGCGCCAGGAATGGCACAATACCAGCATCCCGCTGCGCACCCGATAGACCCAAATCACAGAGCGAACGGAAGAGAACCCATGCCCAACCAACTGCGCGCCTTGATCCTCGGCTCTGGCTATGCCGGAGAAGGTCACACGCTGGCTTTACGTCGTGCCGGGGTCGATGTGATCGCCATAGCCGGTCGCACCGCCACTGCTGTCGAGGCTGCCGCCCAACGTTTGGAAATTCCCCAGACTGGTACGGATTATCGCCAAATGCTGGCCGATCTCCGGCCTGATATTGTGGCCGTGGGCACCCCCGGCGGTGCGCATCTGGAGCAATGTCTGGCCGCGATTGAGGCGGGCTGCCACGTGCTCTGCGACAAACCGTTGGCGACGACGGCGACCGCTGCGCGCCAGATCTACCTCGCGGCGCAGTCCAAAGGGGTAAAGACAGCCTATGCGGCCAGCTATCGGTATCAACCCCAGGCGCTCTATGCGCGCGAACTGGTGCGCAGCGGAGCCATCGGCCCGGTCTGGGAGGTCGAGTGTATCTCGCACTACAACTGGCCGCGGCTGATGCCCTTCGGCTGGCCCCACCGGCTGGATCAGGGTGGTGGCCGGCTTAACAATAACTTTACTCACAAGCTCTCGATCGTCCAGCATGTAGTGGGCGGAGAGATCCTGGCCGCGATGGGCGAGACGCGCAACGACCTCAAGCGCGTCCCCATCGGCGAGCGAATCCACGATTTTCGCGAGTACAATCGACGGGCGTTCAGCGCCGAAGAAGCCGCCCACCGTGACTGGGCCGAGGTGGACAGCGACTGGTCCTACACCGTGCTGGTACGCATCGGCGAGCGGGGGACGGGGAGCGAGAACGCTGTCTCGGCTACTTTCCGCCATTCGGCGCTGCCTTTTGGCAAGAACAAAGATTATATCGCCTTTTACGGCGCTGAGGGTGTGTTGCACATCGACGGCGCCTACGCCCAGGGCGCAATCTCTCTGCGCACCAGTGGCGATACGTGGGATGAGCTGCCCGTGCCCGAACGCATCCGCGCTGCGCTGCCGCCTGAGCCAGACCACAGCCAGCGCAACTGGGACCAGCTGGCGCGCGAGTTTGTGGCGGACATCCGCGGCGAAGGAGATACCAGCTATCAGACTTTCCGTGATGGCTGGATCTACCAGGAGGTCATCGACATCGCCCGGTCCGGCCAGGGCTGGTCCGCGGTCGCCACCGATCTGTGATCAGGGGTCAGGGCAAAGCAAACAGCAGGTTGGCGCTTTGCGAACACCGAGGACGCGGAGGAGACATAGAGAGCACCGAGGATTTCCTTCAATTCCTCTCCGTGTTCTCTGCGTCTCCTCGGTGCTCTCTGTGTACCGCTTTTTTCACGAGGTATACTATGAAGATTGGACTGGGGCTCTATCGAGCCTTGTTGACGCCGGAAAATCTGCGTTTTGCCAGACAGGCTGGCTGCACCCACATTGTGGCGCACATCCCCGGCAATTTTTCGCGCGGCGGGGCAAAGATCATCACATCGGACAAGGCGGCGGCCGGTTTTGGCATCTCCGAGGCCGATGACCCCATCTGGACGTACGAGGGGTTGCGTGACCTCAAGGCCATGGTCAATGCCGAAGGGCTGGAACTGGAGGCGCTGGAGAATTTTGCGCCGGCCCACTGGTACGATGTGCTGCTCGACGGCCCACGCCGCGCCGAGCAGATGGCGCACCTGAAACAGATCATCCGCGACATGGGGCGGCTGGGTATCCTGACGATGGGGTACTGTTTCACCTTGGCCGGGGTGTGGGGACGCAGCGAAAGCCATGCGGCGCGCGGTGGCGCCCGCTCGGTCGGTTTCCAGAACCCACCGCAGACACCCATCCCCGGCGGCATGGTCTGGAACATGGTCTATGATGTGAATCGCTTCAACCGGGCCGACCCCAATGATGTCGTGGCGCCGGTCTCGGCCGCGGAGATTTGGGGAAGATTAGAGCGATTCTTAGGCGAAATGATCCCGGTGGCGGAAGAAGCGGGCGTCAAGCTGGCCTTCCACCCCGATGACCCGCCGCTGCCCGAATTGCGCGGCACGGCGCGGCTCGTCACGCACGGCGACCACTTCCAGCAGGTGATCGACCTCAACCCCAGCCCGGCCAACACCATCGAATTCTGCGTCGGCACCATCTCCGAGATGCCCGGCACCGATGTTTACGCCACGGTGGAGCGTTACAGCCAGGCGGGCCGGCTGGCCTACGTCCACTTCCGTAATGTGCAAGGCAAGGCGCCCCACTATCACGAGATGTTTGTGGACGACGGCGACACCGACATGCTCCAGGTGTTACGCATCTTACACAAGAACGGGTTTGATGGTGTGCTCATCCCCGACCACACACCGTTGCTCGAGTGCGCCGCACCCTGGCACGCCGGCATGGCCTATGCCCTCGGCTGGCTCAAGGCTGCCTTGTCGCTGATTGAACGGGGATAGGAGTAATTCTTGTGGTATAATAGACTGGCAGACATGCGACGGTGTCTGGTTGGAAACCTGTGATTTCCAAGAGGTCACAGCATAGAAAGGAGGGCAGCCAACATGCATGCCTACGAATTTTCAACTGAGATTTCTGATACAGGTCAGGTTGAAATTCCAGCTCAAATTGCAGCCAGGCTCCCGGTAGGGGCATCCGTCCGCATCCTCGTCCTGGTGGACGAGATTCCGATCACCACGAATGGACACGCGCACCTCGCTGAGGGTCATGATTCCGCTTTGGAAGAATTGATTGCCGAAATCAAGCGGACGCCATCAAAGCCGGAGAATATCCGCCCTGGTGATGGGCTGTTGGCCTGGCGCCTGGCTCACCCAGTCACTGAACCAGACCCCGACTTTGACGAGGCTGCCTGGAACAAACAGTGGGATGAGATCGAGGCTGCAATGAAAGCGCAAGAACGTGCCCATGAGCAAGAAGAACTCAGAGAGTTACTCAACGATCTGACGCCATGAGCGACTATTTGCTGGACGCAAACCATTTGTCGCCGCTTGTCACGCCCAACCATCCGTTGCGTAACAAGGTCATCGAGCGGCTGGAGGCCGGTGATCGCTTTGCTGTTGCTACACCGGCGCTCCATGAGTTCTTGTTTGGCATCGCTTCGGCGCCACGTGCGGATAAAAACTGGCGCGAATGGGAGTATCTTAGCCCTAGTTTCACCTACTATCAGATTGATCATGATGATGCTGCGAGCGCAGCCAGACTGCGGGTGGACCTGCAACGGCGCGGCAGACAACTGGGAGCTATCGATTCGCTGATTGCCATTGTTGCCGCGCGCAATGATCTCATCTTGTTGACCACCGACCGTGATTTTCTCGCCGTCCCCGATCTGAAACAAGAAAACTGGCGTAGTTGACACCACTCACATCTGCACATGCACCTTCACCGACCCGGAGCCCTTGTCGGCGGCCACGGCAAAGGCTTCGCTGATCTCGCTAAAGGGAAAGCGGTGCGTCACGATCTGCGTCGGGTCCACCTTGCGCTCGGCGATCAGGTCGATGGTGGCCTGAAAATCGGTGGTCATACCGCTGTAGGCGTAACAGTTCGAGCCGGTGATGATAGGCTCGGCCCAGACGATCCGGCTCAGATCCACGGATAATGGCTCGAAGTAGCCGGCCACCAGCACCACCCTTCCCCGTTTGCGTACGATGGCCAGGGCGTCGTCGAACTGTTTGGCGCCCCCGACGGTCTCCACCACGGCATCCATGCCGAGACCGTTCGTCAGCTGCCTGACTTTCTCCCGTACATCCTCTTTGGTGATGTCCACCACGTGGTCGGCGCCCAGCGCCCGCGCCAGTTCCGCCTGCTGGGGATATTTGACGGTGATGAGCGTCTCTCTGACACCATTGGCGACGGCCACCGCCAGGCAGAGCAGCCCAATTGTGCCGCCGCCGATGACCGCCACCCGGTCGGCGTAGGTAGCCTGCGCCTGCGCCAACGCCCGTACGCCCACGGCCAGCGGCTCGACCAGCGCCCCTTCCTCGTCACTCAGGCTATCGGGCAATTTGAAGAGGGCCGAGGCGTGGGCAGTGGTGTACTCGGCAAACCCGCCGTGGAGGTTGTGCGAGACGCCCTTGCGTTCCAGACAGTGGTTGTACTGGCCGGTGCGGCAGTAGACACACTCCCCGCAATGGGAGAAACATTCCACAACCACCCGGTCGCCTACCACAAAGCCGGTCACCCCTTCGCCGACCTCGGCCACGATACCATAGGTCTCGTGGCCTTGCGCCAGGGTGTGTGACTGGTTCCAGTGGCCGAAATAGCTGTGCAGATCACTCCCACAGATACCCACCCGGCGGGTCTGCAAGACGACATAGCCCGGCGGCGGCGGCAGGCGTTCAACGTCTCGCAGCCCGATCTGACCAATGCCTGAATAGATGGCGGCTTTCATGGTTTGCATTCAATTTGCTCCTCAAGGTTACTGGCCGGTGCGTTGCACTTGCGAGTGCAACGCACCGGGGGTTCGCATGAATGATAAGGTGCATCGCCCGCAAGGCGTGCAACGCACCGAAGCGGCTCATGCCGCACGGTCCATCTTTATCCACACCCGTAACGGCCCGATGGCTTCAAAACCCAGCGATTGGGCAACGGCGAGTTCGCTGCCGGCTTCGTAGCCCGCCAGCGGCAGCCCAGGGAATGCCGTCGTGACACTGGCAACTGAGCCGGCCCAGAAGCGCACCCGATCTTCGTCTGGAGCAAAGAGATTGGAGAGGCCAACCACGGCGCCGGTGCGGCTGCCGATCGCCCCGGCTACAATCCGCTCCCCTTCGTATGCGGCAATGATGGCAATCTCCGGGTCAGCTAACAACGCCGGCAGAAAGATGCGTGCGGAGAGTGGGACTGGCGCATCCTGCGGTTCGCCATTCCACGCCGCTTCCCAGGCAGCCAGGCCAGCTGCAGTGTAGATTCGTTCCCAGTGGATGCCGGGGAGATCGCCGGATGGTACGGGCAAGGCCGCCGGTCGCCAGATCCACTCGGCCTCAACGACAATATGGAAACCGTGCGCAGCCAGATCGAGGGCACAGAAACTGTCCTTTACCCCCCAGTCGCCCGGCAGACCGGACCTGTTGAGTGACTCGATGACCCGCACCTGCGCCGACGGGTCGTCTGGGTTGGCGAGCGTCACCACGTTTGGATAGAAGCGCGGCGTCTCTTGCCGGTTGATCCAGAGACCATCCAGAAACTCACCCGGGCGACCGTGAGCGCGGCAGACTGCATCACACCAAATAGCGTTGTTACGGACAGCCTGCTGTACACGTGTATCCATCCTCGTACCCCTTGCGTTCAAATCCGTTGGGAAGTACGTAATTGGGGCTGCTGTCCAGAGGTGCAACGCACTTTGAAAATGCATCGCACCTGAACAACTGCGTACCTCCTATGCGTAATGCATAATATGAAGTGTGTGACGGTGGGCGCCAGTCACGTACTACGAATTACGCATTACGCATCTCACGTCCACACCTCACCGATCATATCCAGCTTCTCATCGCTAAGATAGCCGTAGCGGTTGATCCAGACGCCATCAGCCGGGCTGTCGGCGACCAGTTGCAGCCGGCGGCGGAAGTCGGCCACCGGGCCATAGCCGTGGACGAGGGCGTAGATCCTGGCGCCTCCACTGGCAGCG
>QEUW01000371.1 GCA_003577005.1 Chloroflexota bacterium
CTGGCGCTTCTACCTGGTTGAGAATTTTAATGGCGGCTGCGCGCTCATTTGCCGGATTCATCACGCAATTGCCGATGGGATTGCGCTGGTCAAGGTATTACTTTCATTGACCGATGAAAGCGCTGAACTATCTTTGGCCAGCCCGGTTGGCCGCGCAGAGGCTATCGCCCCAGGATGCGGGTTCACACAGACTGTCAGCAACCTGAAGCAGACCGCTACGAAGCTGACCGCGCGCGGGGTAAGCGAACTGTTTCGCAGCATCGACGACCCTACCCATGCGCTGACGTTGGTGCGTTCACTGGGGCTATTGAGCGCAGCCAGCGTGGCGTCCTACTCATTCCGCCCGACCGGGCTTCGGTGCTCAAAGGTGAAATAGGCTCGTTCAAACGGGTGGTTTGGTCCGACCCGATTGCGTTGCACCAGATCCGATCCATTGGCAGCCGCTACGGAGCGACGATCAATGACGTGTTGGTGGCCGCGGTGGCCGGGGCCCTGCGGCGCTATCTGCAACGGCGCGGCGACCCGGTGGACGAGGGCGTGTTACGCACGCTGGTACCGGTCAATTTGCGGCCAGCCGGTGAACCGGCGGGCCTGGGCAACCACTTTAGCCTGGTCTACCTTTCATTGCCGGTGAGTCTGGCTGAACCAGAGGAGCGAATATTAGCAATAAAAGAGCGGATGACCCTATTAAAACATTCTCCTGAACCGTTTGTGACCTACCAGGTGCTCAACGTGCTGGGCCTGCTGCCAGGACAACTGGCGGCTCAGGCGGCGGGCATGTTCACCGGTAAAGCAACCGCTGTCCTGACCAATGTCCCCGGTCCGCGCAAAACGCTCTATCTGGCGGGCCGCCCTATCGGCCGGATTCTTTTTTGGGTTCCCCAGTCGGGCCAGATCGGCATGGGCATCAGTATCATCAGTTATGCGGGTGGTGTAACGGTAGGCATCATGGTGGATGAGAAGCTGGCGCCCGATGCTGAAGCGCTGATTCACTGTTTTGCCGCGGAAGTGGCCGCTTTGACGGATGCTCTAAACTGAGTTCTGTTTGAAAACAACGGTTTTGCTACCGCTGAAACCGTCGCTTTCAAACAACCACGAGTATAGTTGCCGGCTAAGAATATCAGTATTTTGTCGTATTGATTTTTACACGGTTCCGCCGCTATGATGGAAGGACGCCGTCGCACTTGGGATACCATCATGATTGCACCGGGCGCAGCCAGTAAAACAACAATGGCGACAAAGGAATGTACAAGTGTAGCCAGCGAATTGACTCCAACCCCAGACCCGACGCAACGCATTTTGGCGGTCGACGATGATGCCGAGCTGCGCCGGTTGTTCGAACGCAAGTTGGTCGCAGCCGGTTTTGTAGTCGAAACGGCGGATTCGGCGGAGCGAGCGCTAGAGTTGATCGAGCGGAATGGGCTGCCCCACCTTGCGATTGTGGATATCAATATGCCTGGCATGAATGGTTTGGAATTTTGCGAAACCGTTCAACAGTACGCAGACCTGCCGGTGATCATGGTCACGGCGGTCGATGAGGCTGCAACCACCGTGACCGCCATCACGAAATACGCCGAAGATTATATTGTCAAGCCTTTCAATTGGGATGAATTGGTCGCACGGATACATCGGGTACTACGACGCATTGGCAATTTTGGTTATGTGGCCGGCCCGGTGGTAACGATTGACCGGCGCCTGGCCGTCGATTTTGTCCGCAAACAAGTAATTGTCGAAGGCGTTCCGGTCGAACTTACGCCTACCGAGACCAAGATCCTCTATATCCTTTGGCGGAACGCCGGCCATGTGGTGGCGAATGACTTTCTCATCAACCGCATCTGGCCTGACCAGGAAGTCTTTGAAGATTTGCTGCGGGTGCATGTCCATCGCCTGCGCCACAAGATAGGAAGCGACGGACGCCGTACAAAAAAGTATATAGTGACCGAACGGGGTCATGGATATCGCTTGGTTCCCAGTAAAGAGGATAGCCGATGAGCAACAAGAAAGCAGCAAGCAACCCGATAGCAGAAATGGCAAGCAGCGTTGCCGAATCCGGCGACAAAGTCGAACGCATTCGTGAACTCATTTTTGGCGCCCACATGCGCGATTATGCACAAAAATTCGACCTGATAAACCGAGAAGTGACCCGGCTTAACCGCGAGATCGAGCGGCTCAACCAGCTCTTGCGCGACCAAGATAATGCTCACAAACGCCAGTTGCGCGATGAAGTCGAGCGGCTAACCGCCCAGTTGCACGAGCAAGACCAGCGACAGACACAGCAACTCCAGGAAGTGGACCAGCGGCAGACACGAGAGACTGAATCCCTGGCGCAAAAACAGAGTGAACGAATGCAAGAGATGGACCGGGTCATGGCAACCGGTGACCGCGACCTGCTCGACAAGCTGCGCGAGTTGGCCGACCAACTCAATGACCTCAAGGTGGACCGCAGCACGTTGGGCGATCTGTTGGTGGATCTGGGGAATTCGCTCAAGAAAAATGCACCTGCTCCGCTGACTGATGATATTGATGTTCTGGATCAGTTGAGTGCCGAACTGGCCTAAGAGACTCTCTTAAAATCGGTTGTGGCTCTGGCAAGCTTTCGAGTCGCATCGGTGTGGCACAGAGAATTTGAGGTGATTCTAAGCGGTTTACTTTGCGCAGTCGGGGTTGCCGGTGATCGATGACAGGCTATCCGCCTCGATACAGGAGGATTTCAATGGCGCACCAACGCCCCCTGATAACGCGCCCCTCAACGACCGGGCGCAGGCTGAGGCTGATTCTGCGCTCGACGAGTTGCAAGTTCTGCTCTTCGGTCCAGAGCGAGAGCAGCTGCGCGAGCTGTACGCCCATCTCAACCAGTTGAACCAGTCGCTGGCTTTTGTCGAACGTGAGGTGCAACGGCTCAACGACATCGAGGCGCTGGCCGCGAAGATCAAGCCCAGCCTGGCGCCCGCTATTAGCGCCAGCATCCGCGAATCGCGCGAGGGGATGGTCGAGGCGCTCTCACCCATCATCGACCGCCTGATCACGACCAGCATCCAGAATTCGCGCGACAGTATGGTTACCGCGTTGCTGCCTATCATCGACCGGTTGATCAGCACCAGTGTGCGAGAATCGCGCGACAGCATGGTGGATGCGCTCTACCCCATCATCGGCCGGCTGGTAAGCCGCGCCGTATCGCAGGCCCTACGGGACTTGGTGCGGCGCATCGATGACCAGATGCGTTCGGCGTTGGATGTCAGATTGATGATGCGGCGTCTACAAGCACGCGTGGCTGGCATCTCTGAAGCCGAATTGGCCCTACGTTCGGTCCTCCCTTTTCAGGTACTCCAGATCTTTCTCATCCATAGCGAGACAGGGCTACTCCTCAATGTGCTTACTCAAGATATCGAGCAGGCCGCCGATTCGGACCTGATCAGCGGTATGTTGACCGCAATTCGCGATTTTGCCCAGGATGCGATCGGCCGCGGTGGGGATGGCGAGCTGGATGAGGTACAATATGGTGACAAACGCATCTTGATTGAAACGGCTCGCTATATCTACATCGCCCTGGTATCGGAAGGTATCGAGCCACTCGGTTTTCGGGCGGATGTGCGCGACCATCTGTTGGGCATCGAACAGGCCTCTCTGAGTTTGCTCCGTAATTATGATGGCAATGCCGCACCGTTCGCCGCCACCACAGCGGTTCTTCAACCGCTCTTGATCAAGGCGACAGTGCGGGCGGACGATGGCGCGCCGGTGGGGCCTCCCCATACCGTCCCGCTTGTGCGCCAGCGCATCCAGGCGCGGCTGGCGCCAGCCGTCCGCCTCACGTATGCGCTGGTACTGATCGTCTGCTTGCTTGCACTCTGGCGCGCCTGGCAGACATGGAGTCCGGTCGGCCCTGAGACCAATGCGCTCTTCGACTATCTGTTGTATCTATGGCTGGCGACAGGCTAGAGTAGAAAGGGGATGGGGCAGACATTGATTACACTCAGCAAGAAAGTCTGTTTGCTCGGCGAGTTTGCCGTGGGGAAAACGAGCCTGGTGCGGCGCTTTGTCTATAATTTGTTTGATGACCGCTACATCAGCACAATTGGGGTACGCGTGAGCCGTAAAACGCTGGCTGTCCCTGTTGACGAGCAACTCGCCGAACTGACGTTGATGGTATGGGATCTTGCCGGCAGCGAAGAGTTCAACCGCGTGAGCGCAAGCTATCTACGAGGCGCGGCGGGCGCCATTCTAGTCTATGATGTGACGCGCGCCAGCACCTTTGACCAGCTTCATAATTACGTCCTCAGTCTTTACAAGATCAACCCTCATGCCAAGCTGGTGCTGGCCGGTAACAAGGTTGATCTGGTGGACCGTAACCAACTCGACACGCAGAGGGCCAACCAACTCGCAGCTGAACTCAACGCTCCGCTCTTCTTCACCAGCGCTAAACAAGGTGATGAAGTGGACAACCTGTTCCGTCACCTGGGGAGACTCCTGATTTCGTGACTCGAATGCATGCCGGGGCGACTGAACAGCGGATCGCCCAGTATCTGATCAGCCAACACAAAGTGGCTTACGCCATCACCGACCGGGACCTTCGGGTCAGTGAATGGGGAGGAGATGTGCGGCTCTTTCCACGCGACCTGGAGAAATATAGTGGGATCACCCTCTATGAATTAGCCCCGGAGTTGATCGGCGTGGAAGCAGAATTGAATGCCATCCTCACCGGGGAAGCCCCCGAGTTACGCATGCCCTATGTCAACCGAGGTACACCGGGGCAAGACATCTATTACCTAAACCTGGTCAACCTGCCTCAGCACAATTCACACGACGAAATTACTGGTATCCTTCATCTTGTCGAAGATATCACGGAGCTAGGCAAGCTGGAGCAGGAATTGGTTCAACAACGCAATGAATTGTCGCTTCTCAATGAGCGCATCGCCAATCGCAACATGCAGTTGGCCGCCGCCAATGCCGAACTACGCCAGCTCGACCAGGTCAAGTCCCGGTTTATTTCGGTGGCGGCGCACGAACTGCGCAACCCCTTGGCCTCGATTCTGGGCTATCTTGAGATCTTACAAGAGGACAACGAGAGCCTGACCTCTGACCAACAACAATGTGTCAACGTGATCCAGCGGAGTTCACTGCGGCTGCTCGCTATCACCAACAACCTGCTCGACCTGACGCGGATCGAAGCGGGTCGCATCGAGCTAGACCTGGAACGTATCAACATGTTAACCCTGGTCGAGCACGCTGCCACCGAACTCCAGCCCCGCATCACTGGCAAAAAGCAGACTCTCTTTCTGGATGCTTCGCCCGATCTGCCCATGGCCTTCTGTGACGAGACGCGCTCACAGCAGATCCTCGTCAATTTGCTGAGCAACGCTGTAAAGTACACGCCGGAGCAGGGGTCGATCACGGTTCGCTTGAGAACTACCGACGACGGCCACTTTATCGAGGTGGCTGTAAGCGACACCGGCATCGGCATCGCCAAAGAGGAGCAGGACAAGATCTTCCGCAGCTTCTTCCGCGCCAGCAACGTCCACCTGTCGGGCGAGAGCGGCACCGGGTTAGGATTAAACGTTGCCCAGTCGCTGGCCGAGTTGCAGGGGGGCCGTCTCTGGTTTGAAAGCGAACTGAACCAGGGGTCAACCTTCTATGCAACCTTCCCGGTCGACGATACCGAACAGGAACAGCACGCCACACCGAAACGGCGCCCGGTACGGCGATCGACCAAACAGGTAGCCGGTTGAAGCCGCTCGGAGCCAACCCAAACATGGCCTCGTTGCACCGGCCGCTCGACGAAGCCTCGCTGCAAGATGCAGTCGCTGCGCTTGTCGCCGCCGACCACCACCTGGCTGGCATCGTTACGCGCTATGGCCCGCCGCCGCTCTGGGCGCGCGAGCCAGGCTTCCCGACGCTGATCCACATCATCCTCGAACAGCAAGTTTCGCTCGCTTCGGCGCGTGCGGCGTTTGACCGTCTGCTGGCTGCCGTCTCGCCGCTGACGCCCGCTCGATTTCTTACGCTGGATGACGCAACGCTGCGTGCGATTGGTTTTAGCCGCCAGAAGGCCGGTTACGCGCGCCATCTGGCGCAGACGCTTTTGGCGGGCCAACTTGACCTCGATCAACTTGCGCAGCAGGACGATGCAGCCGTCCGCTCGGCCTTGTTAGCGCTCAAAGGCATCGGCCCATGGTCCGCCGATATCTATCTGCTGATGGCGTTGCGGCGCCCTGATGTATGGCCGGTGGGGGACCTGGCGTTGCAGGTTGCCATGCAGCGAGTCAAACAGTTGCCCAGTCGGCCTACCGCCGACGAAATGGAAGAACTCGCCGAACCTTGGCGGCCCTGGCGGGCAGCCGCGGCACGGCTGTTGTGGCATCACTATCTCAGCGACCGTTTGTAGAGTATTTACGGGATGATCAACCTTTACGCTGACGCCGGCACTATACGCTTTGATCGGGCGCAGTAACAGCAAGCAGACAAAAAGTGCGGGCTGTGGCATCTACACAGCCCGCACTTCTGTTTACATCAGGCTACGCTTTAGACCCCTTGAAAGAGCCGTAGGAATCCGTGGCTCTTCTCAGGGGGCTACCGCTCTCTGGCTAAGCTTACTGTGCCATCCAGGATTGGGATCGCGCGGTCTCAACAAAGCCAGGTCCGCCGGCATAGAGAGCGTAGCCAACATCGCCTTCCCAACCGTGGTCAACCATCACGTAGAAGGTGCCAGAGTGAGGGATCACGCCACGCCAGAAGAGATAACCTGGCTCGAACTCATTTGGCGTACCGGCGCCGACAGCGTCGAAATCGAGATAGTTCGCCCCGGACATAATGGCTTCGGCATCCTCCGCACGGAAAACGTAGAATCCGGCGCCTTCGTTGGGCTCTACATCCATCCAGACATGGACAGGGAATTCACCGCCACGATGGTATAAGATGTACCAGTCGGCTTCCCCTTCTCTGAGAATCCGCCAGTTCTGATTCAGCGCATTGACGATCTGTTGCCGCGGCGTAAAGACATCTGCCTGGGCTGGCTGCGTAAACGTAAACCCGGCAGCGGTCACAAGGCTGAATACCAGAACAAAGGCCAGCGTTCGACCTATATTTTTCATCATCTGTTTACCTCCACTCGAACAGAAACACAGTTCTTCTTGTAAGCAACTCCTTCTGCTGTTCAAGAAGGGTCTCACAACTTATTGTGAATCGATCATAATGGAGCCTGGTTGGTTACGATGTAGAGAACTGCACTTTTAGGATATAGGCAATAAGATACAGGCGGCGATATAGAACTGAGTGTAACTGTGCTGGTTAGGCGGCGCACAGGTATACGCGATAGGTTTAAGGGGCTGAAATAGACGAACGGCGCAACCAACGTTGGTTGCGCCGTTCGTCTATTTCGTTTGGTTCGCAACGGAGACAGGCGGCAACGCGCCTGTAGCAGCCGGTTACGCCTCGGTGCTCACTGGCAGTTCCACCGGGATAGGCGCCTGCTCTGTCTTCACGAAGACCAGCTTGTTCTCGCC
>QEUW01000372.1 GCA_003577005.1 Chloroflexota bacterium
TGGAGTTGGCGGGCGAAGCCAGCGACGGGCTGGAAGCCCTCCGCTTGTGCGAACACTGTCAACCTGATGTGGTCCTCATGGACCTGCTGATGCCGCGTATGGACGGCGCCAGCACGACACGCGCCATCCGCAGACTCTATCCGCGGGTGCAGGTGCTAATTCTCACCGGCTCACAAGAAAAGCGTCTGTTGCGGGATGCGCTCCGGGCCGGGGCGATTGGGCACTGGCACAAGGAGGTCACGAGCGACGAGTTGGCCTCTGCGATTCGCGTGGCGCATCAGGGACATTCTGTGTTTGCGTCATAAGTCGCCTGGTGGCGTCACCGTCACGCCACCCAGACAGCTTTCTGCTGTACGCCAACGCCTAAATTGAGCGCTGTTTGAAAGCAACGGTATATCAACTGAAAACCGTCGCTTTCAAACAACCGTAACCATAGCGTTGGTGCGGTACGATTCAAGTCCTTCGCTCACGAGTTCCATAAGCAAGTTCCCATGGTTGCATGAAAGGAGATTCGCTATGTGCAGCAACTCCTCGCTACCTCGTTCCCTGGAACTACATGGTCAACATTCTGGAAAAGCGCGTGTCCTGATCGCCCACCCTTATCCTATTGTGCGCATTGGCCTGCGTTCTCTTCTCGAGCACGCCGAGGATATGCTTGTCGCGGCCGAAGCCAGCAGCGGCTTGGAGGTGCTGCTGCTTATCGAGACGCAAAAGCCTGATGTCCTGGTCATGGATATGGAGCTACCCGGGCCAGGCGGGGTTGCGCTCGTCAAACAGATCAGAGCGATGCAGGTGCCGGTACAGGTACTCGGATTTGGCGCCGCCAGCGCGCCCGATCTCTACGACCTGCTGCAGAGCGGGGCTGCTGGGTATATCACCGAGGATGAGGCGCCTGAGGTAATTCTTGCGGCAGTGTGCAGCCTTGCCCACGGTGAAGGCGGATGGTTGAGCCGCCAGGCAGCCGCCCAACTTATCAGGACTCTAGCAAACCGGGGGGAGATTCTGAGCAAGATGACTCTGCGCGAACGGGAGGTTCTAGGTCTGGTGGCAACCGGCAACACGAATCAACATATTGCACATCTATTGGGTATCAGCGTAAAAACGGTTGAAAAACATCTAAACCATCTGATGGCAAAGATGGAGGTGGCGTCACGTGTAGAGCTAGCTGTTCAAGCTGTACAAAAAGGTTGGGTCCCATTTGCCGCTCCGTCTGTTCAAGAGCCGGTGACACTACCGGCCTGATGGCTGGCGAATCAAAAACCTGTTCTGAATGAACGGGTTCCTGGGGCCATCCACACCTTGCAGCGACCGCCAGCAAGATGAGGATGAGCAGGGCTTGCCGAATGATAACCCTTTACACACCCCAGTGCAGGGTCAACGTATGATCCGGGTGCAACTGCACGCGCGCGCCAAATTGTCGCCCCTCGCGATTCAAGCGGTTGTGAAGCCACCGGGCATCGGCGTAGGGGGCGCGCTGCACGCGCAGGCGGCGCACCTGGGTCGGTATCATCTGCAGCCGGACGAGCCTCCCGCTGGCGGGGTCAAGGTCCGCCTGGTAGAGGAGACCCAGGTCGGGCCGGAACTGCTCGTGACCGTGGATGCCCTCGT
Organism: Chloroflexota bacterium; assembly: GCA_003577005.1. Next base: position 1,609 of record QEUW01000372.1, read on the forward strand.
AGTCGGTGAGAAAGTCCCCACAGCCGTACAAAATGAGCCGGTCGCGATAGACCTCGATCGCGCGCACATGATGGGACGAGTGGCCGTGGATGATGTCGATGCCGGCGTGATCAATCAACCGGTGGGCAAACGCAATCTGGCTCTGCGGGATGGCGTAGCCCCAATTGCTGCCCCAGTGAATCGACGCGACCGCAATGTCGCCCGGCTGTTTCAGGCTTCGCACCTGGTCGCCGAGCGATTGGACAGCCATCTCGGACAGGCTGCGCACCAGGTTGACACCGGGCTGGTTGGCGACGGCAGCCCAACTGAGCGGAATCCCACTGGTTGGCGTCCCAAAGGCAAAGACGAGCACACGACCTGCACCGGGCACTGTGACCGTCGCCGGTGCGGCTGCCTCATCGGCGTTCACCCCCGCGCCGGCAGTATGGATATTGGCGCGCCGCAGCCCTGTTAAGGTCTCTAGCAGCCCACGGTAGCCCCAATCCAGGACATGGTTGTTGGCGAGCGAGCAACAATCCAGCCTGGCGACGGTCAGACAGGGGAGATTCGCGGGATGCATCCGGTAATGGATTCCCTTGCCCGGCCAGTACTCAGCGCTGGTGGTGACGGCAGTTTCCAGGTTGGCGATGCGCACGACCGGCCCATCGCGTTGAAGTTCCGCCAGCACCTCACCCCAGATGTAGGCAAAGTCAACCGGTTTTGAAATTGGCCCACTCGCCTCTTCGGCCAGCGCCACATAGCCGAGGGCGCTGCGCATATAGGATTCATGGAGGGTGGGGTCACTGGGGTGGGGCAAGATCTGATCGACGCCTCGTCCCGTCATGACATCGCCGCACAGGAACAACGTGAGCTGCGCGCTATCGATTTTGTCATGCATGTTGGCTAGCCCGAGGAACCTGCCGTGAAAATAGTACAGAATAGCGGAACACAGAGACTGCACGGAGAACACCGAGGAGCACGCGATGGCTTGTTCTATAGCCTATCGAACCTTTGTCAGCTCTCTTCTGTGGCCCACCAATTGACGACAAGCTTAAATATGTCCGATTCGGTAAGAATGCCGACCACATGGTCGTTTGCCATTACCGGCAAGCCGCTCACCTGGTTCTCCAACATGCGCTCGGCTGCCTCTTGAATCGTGTCATCGGGCGCAACGGTGATCGGATCGGGTGTCATCACTTCACCCACCATCCCTGCTGCCATTTCGAGTTTGGTTGCTGTGTCTATCTCTGCCAGGAGGAGCGGTATCGTGCGCTGAATATCGCTCAGCGTGATAATGCCCACCAGGGTTTGTCCTTGCACCACCGGTAAACGTCGCACCTCTTTTTCAAACATCAGCGCATAGGCATCGACCAAGCTGGTCTCTGGCGATACCACGTAGGGATTTTCGGTCATAAAGTCCTGTACCTGCGCCTTATAGCGTTTCATTGTCTTGCTCATCGATGGATGACCCCCTAACCCTTAAAGCCCTGTTCTACGTATGCGCTTACCATTCCACCGTGGAGCTTCCGCTTGCCCGCGCTAGGGTGCCGGCAAGTATGAGGACAGCGCAATTTTCGTTTCAACTATACCATAATCATATAATAAGATTGTATTGACTGCACCAGTCAAGCGACCAGTTTTCAGGACAGGCGCCTGATTTGCCACCTGAATGATGAGAAAATAATGAGGACACGCACCGGCCTGTCATTTTGGCGTCTCCCTGTTCGACGTTAGGATAGAACGGTAAAAAAAGCCGCTCATCCAGACAACGAATCGATTCAACAGGAGGACAAGCTCATGAAGTACATGCTGCTGATGTATGCAAACGAGTCGGAAGCCCCACAGTACACGCCTGAAGAACACCAGGCCGCAGCGCAAGCCTGGTATACCTTTGGCAAGGAAGCTGAAGCTGCCGGCGTGTTGCTCTCCAATAACGGTCTTTGCCCCGTCACCGATGCGACGACTGTGCGCATTCGGGACGGCAAGACGTTGGTCGTCGATGGCCCGTTTGCTGAAACGCGCGAGCAACTAGGGGGATATTATTTGCTCGACTGTAAAGACCTCGATGGGGCGATTCGCTGGGCAACGAGGATTCCCCTTGCAAGGTACGGCTCGGTTGAAATTCGCCCGCTGAATCAGTGGTCGCAGAACTAACAGCGCCAGGTGAGGGATGACTGTCGCAGCACAGATGGCGCCAGGCGCCCACCATGTCATCGAAAAGACCTTCCGCGAAGAACATGGCCGCGTTCTGGCGGCGCTCATCAGCCAGCTTGGAGATTTCACGCTGGCGGAGGATGCGCTGCAAGATGCGCTGGTCAATGCGCTGGAACGCTGGACGATCGATGGCGTTCCGCGCAACCCCGGCGCGTGGTTGATGACCGTCGCCAGGCGCCGCGCCATCGACCGCCAGCGCCGCGCGGCGCTGGCGGAGCGCAAAGAGGCCATCCTCGACCCCCTTACCATCCAGGACGAACCCGAGATGGACGACTCGATCCCCGATGAGCGCCTGAAACTGATGTTCACCTGCTGCCACCCCACGCTGGCGTTGGAAGCGCAGGTTGCGCTGACGCTGCACACGCTTGGCGGCTTGTCGACGCAGGAGGTTGCGCGCGCCTTCCTCGTCCCGGTGGCGACGATGGCGCAGCGGCTGGCGCGGGCGCGGCGGAAAATCCGTAACGCGGGCATCCCCTATCGCGTGCCCCCCGCTGATCTGTTGCCGGAGCGGTTGGATGCGCTGCTGGCGGTCATCTACCTGATCTTCAACGAGGGCTACTGCGCCACCAGCGGTGATACGCTCACCCGGCGCGAACTGTGCGGAGAGGCGATCCGCCTGGGCCGCATCCTGGTTGCGCTGCTGCCGCAGAGCGCCGAGGCGCGCGGTCTGCTGGCGCTGATGTTGTTACACGATGCGCGGCGCGAGACAAGACTCAATGCGGCGGGTGAACTCGTCCTGCTCGACGAACAGGATCGCACCCGCTGGGATCAGGCGAAAATTCGTGAGGGGATAGCGATTCTCGACGAGGCGCTCACTCTTTACGATCCTGGGCCCTATCAGGTGCAGGCGGCAATCAGCGCACTGCACGCCGAAGCACCGACTGCTGCGGAGACTGACTGGCGTCAGATCGCAGCGCTCTATGACACGCTGGCGACAATGACGCCCTCGATGGTGGTGGAAGTAAACCGCGCGGTGGCGGTAGCCATGGCCTGGGGCGTGCAGGCGGGTTTGCAGCAGCTGCTTCGTCTCGCCAGCCAGGCAGACGGCTATTACCCCTATCACGCGGCGCGCGCCGATCTGCTGCGGCGGATAGACCAGCCAGAGGCTGCCGCCGATGCCTACGCACGGGCGCTCGCCCTGTGCGGCAACCGCGCCGAGCGAGCCTACCTTCAGCGCCGGCTTGATGAGATGATTGGCTGTGGCAAACAATCTTCGGATGCGGGCAGCTAAGCGGAGAAGCGAGCGAGTTGGGTGTTCAGGAACACCCAACTCGCCGCTAATCATAGATAGAGGTTACGCAGTTGGATCTGCTGTCCAGAGGTGCGACGCACTTTGCAAGTGCGTCGCACCTGAGGAGCTGCATAACTTCTAACAGAAACAGGCGTGCATGGTACCCGCTATGGCCGTCGCGTGCGCTGCTCGGCATCGCGGATCACCTGCGCATTGGTGGGGGGCGGCGGTGGTTGAGCCAGGGGATCGGCGCCGAGCTGGATGGGCTGCCAAAGTTGCGGGATGGCATGCTCAGCCGGATTCACGAACGAGCGTCGTGGCGGCACCCGCCCGTCAGGAGAGAGCGCCACCCGGCCATCCTGCCCGAACTTGACTTCGGCCCCCGTCGCGTGGATGCGCAGATCGCGCCCGCGCAGGCTTCTCTGATCCGCGGCGCTGATGTCGTTGCCGACAAAGCAGGCCTCGGAAATGACCGCGCCTTGATTCTCTACTTGCGCAAGTTCGGACGCCTCGCGCAGGCTCAATGGATCACCTACTTCTCCTCGTTCCAAATAGGGCAGGAAGTTCCCCTCGTTCGTACCATGCCCAATGTAGACGAGCGTGCTCACCCGGTTGTTGGCGCCCCGGACATCGCGCGAGACTTCACCGATCCGGCGCTCTAGCGCTTGCACCCGCGTTTCCATGTTGCCGTCGGCCCGTTGTTGCAATTGCAGATCGGCCACGTTAATCCGATGCACGCGCAGACCTGGGTTGGCCTGTTGCACCGTGTTGATGAACAGGTCGGCTGTTGCGGCAAAGAGCCGCTGGTACCGGCCCCGCACATCGGAACCCACAACCACGATCACATCACGCCCATCCACATCCACATAGTGTAACGGATTGTTGTTGCTGTAGTGGTAGAGGTTGTAGAACTGCGGGTCACCCACCCCTCGGTCCGGTTTTTGCTGCAAGAGCGGGTCGGTCGAGATAAAGCGGCTCGTCTGCGGGTCGTAATAGCGGGCGCCGTAGTAATAGAGCCCAGTCTCGCTGTCCAACTCTTTGCCGGTGAAGAGGTAGGGGGTGCGTTTGGTGTCGGTTGCCTCCTGCACCCACGTTTCGCCAAATGGGAAGTACTCCAGATGCTCGTAGACCTTACCATCGGCGTCTGTCACATAGTTGGTTCCACCCAGGTGGTCGGCGTGATAGAAGTACTGATCCTTCTCGGTGGCATTCTGCTTGACCAACTTGGAGACTACCCGTTCTGTGCCGGCGTAGACGTGCTTGGCGCCCAACTCCCGGTTGCGGATGGTAAAGTACTGGTTCACATAGACCGACTCGCCTTGCGGCCCCCGTTTGATGACCCGTTCGCCTTGATGGTTGTACTTGTAGCGGATCTCGTGGCCGTTGTCGAAGATGCTCTGGACGCGATTCTCTTCGTCCCACACGATCGTGCGCCGGGTGCCATTCTGGTCGTGTGTCCACCCCAGTTGGTTGCCGTTGGCATCGTGGGTGAAGTTCCGCGCCCCGATCTTGGTGACCGCATGAGGCTGCGCACCCTCGTAGAGATAGCTCCAGTCGTACGTCGTCTTCTGTTGCTCGATGATACTGCCCGAGGGTTGCACGATCTCGTGGACCTGTTGCTTGGCCACGATGTTGTGGATCGAATCATAGGCCATCGTCAGGTGGTAGCGGTTGATGCGTTTCGGGCTGTTCTCATACAGACCGGTGGCGCCGGTCAGGCGATAGAGGTCATCGTAGGTGTAGCTCTGCACCGTTGGCCCGCCAAAGTCCCCGGCCTTGGGCACGGCAACCTGATTGGCCACGCTGAGCACATTGCCCACATTGTCGTATGTGTAGGACAGGTTCTGGAACGGGCTGGCGCCGCTCTTGCCGGCGACCAGGTTGGTCAAGCGCCGGTCCAGCGGGTCGTAGGTGAAGACCGTTCGAACACCGTTGGCTACCTCCATAAACGCACGCTCTTCGAACTTGTCGTACTCGATGCGCTTGACGTATGGGTAGAGCACACCGCCCTTTTGGCCGCTGATCTCGTGGATGTGACCACCGGCGTCATAGTGATAGGTGAGCACTTCGCCATCCGGGTATGTCAGCGACTGGAGCCGTCCCCACGTGTCGTAGAGATACTCGGTGGTGTAGACCTCCGGTTGCGGACCCGTATCGCTGGCGACGGTCTTGATCTCTTTGACCACTTCACCCAGCGGCCCGTAGAAATACTCTTCCTGCCC
>QEUW01000373.1 GCA_003577005.1 Chloroflexota bacterium
CCGCCGCCGGCGTTACGCAACCAACCGCTACCCGGTGAAGTGGCAGTTTATGCCCAGCCGGGAGACGCCGTCTTTATCAACGGCGCCATCTGGCACACTGGCGGCTGCAACCGGACCGACGGCGTGCGCCGGGGCATTTATCTCTACTATGGCTACTGGTGGCTCAAGCGCTACGAATCCGAACAGACGCTGCCGTGGCAAGCGCTCGAAAATGCGCCAGAGCAACGGCTGCGGCTGTTAGGTCTCAAAATGCCCGACCGCGATATCCATCAATACGAACCCACTCTAGCCTAGACGCTCGTATCACTGGAAAGGATGCCGACATGCCACGCCTGCTGGAACAAGTGGTCGCAGACCCACACGATCTGGAAGCCCAGGTAAGTTTCTTCAAAGCCAACAGCTATGTGGTCCTACCTGATCTCTTCTCGCCTGACGAGGTGGCCGAACTGAACGAGGCCATGGACCGCGACCGCAAACTCAATCCGTTCATGTGGTACTGTACGACCTCGCGCGATTACAATTGCAACCTGCTGCTCACGCAGCCGGTCTTTGAAAAGGCGATCCGCCACCCGCGCGTGCTGCCACTGGTGGAACGGCTCATGGGTGGACCCATCTGCTTTGAGGAGCTGGCCGTTCGCCACCGCGCTGGCGAGACCGAGGCGCGCGACACCGACTGGCACCGGGATCGCGGTTACTGGCACGAGCACCCGCTCCACCTGGACTACCCGCAGGTCATCTATTATCTGACCGATGTAGACGAAACCACCCACTGTTTTTCCATCAGCCCTGAGCCGGCCGACGGTGAAATTATCAACGACAAGAACAAGCATATTGAGCGCGGTGGCATTCTGCATTTCTATGGCAAAGCGGGTTCGGCGATCCTCTTCAACGCCGCCACCGTCCACGGGGTGACGCTGCGCAAGACAAACAAAGTGCGCCGCACGATCCAGGTCTACTATGGTCACCCCAATCGTCCCTCCTTGAGCGAGGTCACCCTCATCCCGCCGCGGCTCTGGCGCGACCATCCCGACCCGGAGGTGCGCCGCTTCTACGGCAAGCTCAATCGTTATACGAAGGTGATGTCGCAGGGCCTGGGCATTGCCGATCTTGCGCTGTAGGTACGGTTGGATTGTAGACAGCCTCTTTCGGGTACGACCGTGGTTGTCTACCAGCTGCCGCCTCTTTCATGCGCCGTTATGTGCCGGTGTCGTTTGATATTGCAATATCAACCAAGGAGGGAACCCATGAAGGCAACGCTGACAAGACGAGAATTTCTGCGGACGAGTGCAGGTATGGCAGGGCTGGTTACCCTGGCCGCCTGCGCAGCGCCGGTCGCTGCTCCCCAGGCCGGTGGGGCGCAGCCGGCCAGCGAACAAAAGCTGCTGTCCTTCGCCTGGTGGACTGGTGGGGAAGGGGCCAACAGGGTCTTCCAGGCCGCCATCGATCGCTTCGAGGAACGCTACCCTGAGTATGAGGTCAACCGCATCACCGCACCGGGCGGCGATGAGTTTACGACCAAGATCCTCACCAATTATGGCGCCGGTACCGCGCCCGATGCACATGGCATCCAGTGGGGGCCAGTCTGGGCCTTCGCCCATAAGGGTATCCTGGCCGACCTCACCCCCTTTGCGGAGCGTGATGCCGGCGACTTGAAACTTGAGGAGATGTGGGAGGCTATCACCGGTATGCTCTACTACCCGGCAGGCAGCAATACGCTGGTGGCGTTGCCGCGCGAGACTTTTGGGCTCTATATGCGCTTCTACAACAAAGAATTGCTGGCCGACGCAGGCATCGAGGCGCCAGACCAAGATTACGACGCAGGCAACTGGACCTGGGAAGTGTGGCGCGACAAGGCTAACGCCGCGGCCAGGTTCAGTGGCGACCGCCGTGATATTATGGGGGCCAACCAGGGCACCGGCCTGTGGGATTTGGCCACGGTATTCCCGTCGTTGGGCCTGACGATGTTGAGTGAAGACCAGACTCACTACAACCTGGATGCCGAGGCCATGCAAGCCTGGCTCCAGATGATCAGCGACATGGTCAACCAGACGCGCTCGATCGGCAAGCCGGAGGAGACCAAGGAGTTTGACTGGGGATCCAGCGGCAAGCTGGTGATCCAGCACGACGCCTCCTGGTCGATCCCAAACAAGAAGGAGACCTGGGCCAATATCGATTGGGACTTCGTGCCGCCGCCGAAGGGCGAGGGCGGCCACAGCAATGTTCCTGGCTGTGACTTTCATGTGGTCAACGGCAGCGATTACGCCGACCAGGAAGGTGGTTGGACTTTGATCAAGTTTCTCAACAATCCTGAAGAAGACCTCTGGTGGGCGACCAATATGTACGGCCCGCCCTTCCGTAAACAGAACCTGGAGACATGGATCAGACAAGTCAACGAGGACCTGCCCAAGAATGGCTGGCAATATATCAGCGACATGACCGCGGCTGCCAAACCGTGGCCTAATGTGCCCTTCTTCCTCGAACTGGATACGATCCACAGCAACGAGATCCCGCAGGCCGTCAGCGGCGAGCGCACGGTCGAGGATGTGGTCACCAGCATCGTCTCCAAGGTTGACAAGATGATCGCCGAGTTCAAGTAATGCGTGATGCGTCAAACGTCAGCGGTGTTTCACTCGCTTGACGTTTGGCGCTTGACGGGAGGATACGGTCTTGAGCACGGATGCAGTCGCCAACACACCCGCCGTTCGTGCGCACCGCAAACGCAGAGCCCGGCTCAGCCCCATGGCCCGCCAGGAGGAGATCGCCGGCTGGCTCATGGCCTCGCCCTGGATTTTGGGGATCTTGATCTGGATCTTGGGTCCATTTGCCGCGGCGGCCTACCTATCGTTCACAGATTATGACATCCTGAGCCGGAGTAACTTCGTGGGGCTGGACAACTTCCGCACCATGTTGACCGATGACCCGCTCTTCTGGAAGTCTATGTGGGTGACGACCGTCTATTCGTTTGTCTCGGTGCCGCTGCAGATCATCCTGGGCCTCTTCCTGGCGCTGCTGCTCAACACCAAGATTCGCGGATTGGCCTGGTTTCGCACAGCCTACTATCTACCCACAGTGCTCTCAGGCGTAGCTGTCTCGTTCCTCTGGATCTGGGTCTTTTCAGCCGACTGGGGAGTACTCAACTATGTACTCTCCTGGTTTGGCATCAGAGGTCCCAACTGGCTGACCAGCGAGCGCTGGGCCTTGCCTGCGCTGATCCTTATGAGTCTATGGGGGGTGGGTGGCGGTATGGTGATCTACCTGGCCGGGCTGCAAGGGGTGCCATCCGAGCTGTATGAGGCGGCCGAGGTAGATGGCGCCAACCCGTGGCGCAAGTTCTGGCACATCACCTTACCCATGATCTCGCCTGTCATTCTCTTTCAACTCATCATGGGGATCATTGGTGCGTTGCAGACCTTTACCCAGGGCTATGTCATGACCCAGGGTGGACCTAATAGCGCCACGCTCTTCTACGTGCTCTACCTGTGGCGCAACGCATTTGAGCGCTTGCAGATGGGCTACGCCAGCGCGCTGGCCTGGGCGATCTTTGCCTATATTCTGATCCTGACCTTGCTGGTGCTGCGCTCCTCCGGCACGTGGGTCTACTACACCGGAGAAGTCAAGGGGAGGTGAAACGGTGACATCGGCAACCATACGGCCCAATTTTCTCGCCACGCGTGCCTTCCGCCGCGCGGTTGGTCACACGGTCGTTTACCTCCTCCTGTTGCTCGGCGCCGCCGTCATCATGGTGCCGCTCTGGTGGATGGTGACAACCTCGCTCAAGCACCCGTCGGAAGTCTTTGCGTTCCCACCTACGCTGTGGCCTAAAAACGTACAGTGGCGCAACTATCCCGACATCTTTGAAAAAGCGCCCTTTCTCACCTACTTTCGCAATACGGCCTTTGTCAGCCTGATGGACCTGGTTGGCACTCTCATCTCGTCAAGCATGGTGGGGTTCGCCTTTGCCCGCCTGCGCTGGCGCGGCCGGGATCTGCTCTTTATCATTACCCTGGCCACGATGATGCTGCCCAACGCCGTGACCATCATCCCTCGTTACCTGATCTTCAAAGAATTGCGCTGGCTGGATACCTTCTATCCGCTCTGGGTGCCGTCGTTCTTTGGTTTTGGCTTTTTTGTCTTCCTTATGCGCCAGTTCTACACTACCATCTCGTACGATCTAGACGACGCGGCCCGGATCGACGGGTGCAGCCCCTGGGGCATCTGGTGGCGGATCGCGCTGCCACTCACCAAGCCGGCGCTCACTGCCTGCGGCATCTTCACCTTCAACGCCACCTGGAACGACTTTCTCGGCCCACTCATCTATCTCAGTTCGCAGCACAAATTGACGCTGGCGCTGGGCTTGATGGCCTTCCGCGGCCCCCATGTGACTGATTTTCACTATTTGATGGCAGCCTCGACGGTCGCGATGCTCCCGGTCATCATTCTCTTCTTTCTGGCCCAGAAGTACTTCATCCAGGGGATCGTCTTCACCGGTGTGAAGGGATAGACGGCATAGCGCAACCGTTCGGTGTATACCAACACCTGGCCTGCCGCAGTTCCAAGCCATCACAAGGAGCACCTACTTATGACCACCCTCGCCATCGATGGCGGCGCGCCCGTTCGCACCCGCCCCTTTCCCGAGCGCCGTCCGTTTGGCCCGGCCGACGCGCAACAGGTGTTGGAAGCGCTCGACCAGCAGACGCTCTTTTACCCCAGCGGCCGCAAAGTCTACGAGTTCGAAAACAAGTTTGCTGGACTTTACGGTGTCACCCATGCGGTGACCTCCACCTCTGGGACAGCGGCCATTCACGTGGCGCTGGGTGCGCTCGACCCGGAGCCCGGTGATGAGATCATCACCACGCCGATTAGCGACATGGGCACGGTGGCGCCCATCGTTCTGCAGAACTGTGTGCCGGTCTTTGCCGATGTAAATCCCTTGACCTTCAACCTCGACCCTGATGACGTGGAGCGCAAGATCACCAGCCGCACCCGCGCCATCATCGTGGTGCATTGTTGGGGCCAGCCTGCCGAGATGGACCGCTTCCTGGCCATTGCCAGGCGCCACAACCTCGTGCTGATCGAGGACTGCGCCCAAGCGCACTGGACCCGCTACAAGGGCAAGCTTGCTGGCACGATGGGTCACTTTGGCGCCTTTAGTTTACAATCATCGAAGCACCTCCAGTGCGGGGATGGCGGCGTGACCATCACCAGCGACGCGGAATATGGTAAGCGAGCCGCGCTCTTTGTCGACAAAGGCTGTGACTGGTCCGCCGACCGCAAGTACCGGCTGCGCTATGCCTTTATTGCGCCCTGCTACCGCATGACCGAGTTACAAGGGGCTGTCTTGCTGGCCCAACTACCGCGTCTGCCCGAAATCGTCCAACGGCGGCAGGAACTGGGTGACCGGCTGGCTGCACTACTGGACGAGGTGCCCGGTATCACGCCGCCCGGTCGGGTCGAAGGTTCAGAACACAGCTACTGGTCCTTCCCGGTCCTGGTCAATCCCGATGTGCTGGGTGCTACGCCGGAAGAATTCGCCAGGGCCGTGGTCGCCGAAGGCGTCCCTATGGGCGGCAACTGGCTCGGCAAACCGCTCTATCTCTTTGAAGCGCTGCAAGAGCAGATCACCTATGGCAGATCCCATTTCCCCTTCAATTCGCCCTATGCAAGCCATCCGGTGGATTACAGACCGGGTCTCTGCCCTAACGCGGAACAGGCTATGGCCCGCCTGCGCACCATCCCCATCCACGAACATTTGGGCGACGAAGAGATCGAAGACCTTGCCCGTGCCGTGCGCAAGGTAGCAGAGGTCTTTGCCCTCCGGCACCGGAAGATGTAGGACGTGACTCGTAGGTGGTGCGCCGGTGAATTGGTCGATGCACCACCAGGCGCTTCATTGGTCCCCACTTACCAAACCTGCAACGAATCCCACGACCCTTCGGCAGTGACGACACGGCGGGCTGTGTTTTCGATCTTCTCATTTTGCACCAGATCCTGCCTGGCTAAACAGGAGCGGCCGAAGGTGAAATCTAGAGCAACGGGACTTTGAGCTTGCTAGTCAAACAGGCCACCACAGGCTTTCATTTTTGCATATGCGCGACGCTGATGCCATACTGCCCTGTGCGCCACCGGTGGCGTACTCCACAAACCGTTGACTATGAACGACGTTCTACTCGACCAGGTTACTTTTCGTTATGGCGAAGTCGTCGCTGCCGATTCGGTTTCCTTACACGTGCAGCCCGGCGAATTCTTTGCCCTGCTTGGCCCCAGCGGCAGCGGCAAGACCACGATTCTGCGGCTGATTGCCGGCTTTCTCGAACCGCAATTGGGTTCGATCACGATTGGCGGGCGCAACATGGTGGGTGTTCCCGTCTTTGACCGGCATATCGGCTTTGTCTTTCAGAACTATGCGCTCTTTCCCCACATGACGGTTGCCCAGAATGTGGCCTTTGGCCTGGAAAGCCGTGGCGTCCGCCGGGCTGAAATCAACGAGCGGGTTGCGGAAGTGCTGGCGCTGGTGCAGTTGGCTGGTTTGGGTGAGCGGCGGCCGGCGCAGCTTTCGGGTGGTCAGCAACAGCGGGTAGCGCTGGCGCGCGCCATTGTCACCGAACCCAATGTGCTGCTGCTCGACGAACCGTTGGCTGCGCTCGACAAAAAATTACGCACCGAAATGCAGGTCGAACTGCGCGACCTGCAACAGCGGCTGGGCATCACTACGCTCTTTGTCACCCACGACCAGGAAGAAGCGCTGGCGCTGGCCGACCGCATTGCCGTAATGGACCAGGGCAAGATCGTCCAGGTGGGGCCGGCGCACGAGGTCTACGAGCGACCCCAGACCCATTTCGTGACCGACTTCTTGGGGGAGGCAAACATCTTTACCGGCCAGGTCACCGCGAGCGACGACATGGGCGTGGTCATCGCAATCAACCAGGAGGACACGATCGTTGCGCCACCCCAGCCGGGTCTGGCGCCGGGCGCGCCGATCCTTTGTGCTGTCCGCCCGGAGAATGTGCGGATCGCGTTGGAGCCGCCGGCCGGGCCAATTGCGCTGCCTGCGACAGTGCAGCACGTTGTCTACCTGGGGCCGAGCCTCAATTTTCACCTGAGCCTGCACGATGGTGCGCACGTGGTCGTCTTCGCTCAGAGTGGAATGCAGAAGACTCTGCCCGCAGTTGGCCAGGCAGTCTACCTCTGGTGGGAGCCGGTGTATACCCTCGTGTTGCACGAATGAGATGGAGCGCGGCATGGGGTCTGCCACGC
>QEUW01000374.1 GCA_003577005.1 Chloroflexota bacterium
GATGCGCAGGGCAAGGAGCAGCCGGCGGCGAGGCGGGCAGAGCCAGATACGAGCGGCGCCCCCGCCCGTAACACCCGTATCAGCCGGCGGCGCAAGCGCACGCGCAGCCGCTCGCTGGAGGCTGCCACCCGACCGGCGCCACCTACTGCTGACAGTATCACCAATTTGAGCGATTACACGCCGCCACAAGAGGTTTTCATTTACACCCATGTCACTCGCCCCGGCAGCCGTGACAGCTACGAGTTTCGCGCCGAACACTTTTCCAAGATCGGGCGCCGGCTGGAGGATTATGAGATCGACCTGTCCACTCTCTATCCTGGCGAACCTGAAGAAGAGGCTGCTACGTAGAACCAGAGGCTCTCTTGCTCTACCCACGAACGGAGTTACATTGTGAATCCAGTCGTCTCCATTGCCAACCTCAAAGACCACGTCAACCGCGAAGTCACACTCCAGGGTTGGCTTTACCATAAGACCGGCAAAGGAAAGCTGCAATTTCTCCAGCTTCGTGACGGAAGCGGGCTTTGCCAGGCTGTACTCTTCCGCGGCAATGTGGGCGACGAACTCTTCGAGGCAGCCAAGGATCTGACGCAAGAGAGCAGCCTGGTAGTGAGCGGCCCGGTCAAGGCCGACCCGCGGGCGCCGGGCATCCCCGGTGGCTATGAAGTGGATGTGCGTGACCTGAAAATTGTTCAGATCGCCGAGCCCTACCCGATTACGCCCAAAGAGCACGGCGTCGAATTTCTCATGCAAAACCGCCACCTCTGGCTGCGCTCGTCACGACAGTGGGCGATCCAGCGGGTGCGGGCGATGGTGATCCGGGCCATCCGCGACTGGCTGGACGGCCACGGCTTTCTCAACGTGGACACGCCCATCCTCACCCCGGCAGCGGCTGAGGGAACCACGACGCTCTTTGAGATCGACTATCACGGCGAGCCCGCCTATCTGGCGCAGACGGGGCAGCTTTACAACGAGGCCAACATCTTTGCCTTTGGCAAGGTCTACTGTTTTGGCCCCACCTTCCGCGCCGAAAAGAGCAAGACCCGCCGCCACCTGCAAGAGTTCTGGATGGTAGAGCCGGAGGTCGCCTTTTGCGATCTGGACCAGTTGATGGAAATCGAGGAGCAGTTTGTCAGCTCCATTGTCCAGCGCTGTCTACAGGAGTGCCAGGCTGAACTCAAGGTGCTAGAGCGTGACCTGACGCATCTAGAACGGGTGACGCCGCCATTCCCGCGTATCCACTACGACGAGGCGGTCAAGATGATCAACGAGGCAGCCGCACGCGGCGAACTGGTGCCCGGCTATCCAGACCCGGTGCCGTCCATCGAATGGGGCGATGATTTTGGCAGCCCGCACGAAACGTACGTAGCTGCCCAGTTCGAGAAGCCGGTCTTTGTCCACCATTACCCGACCCAGGTAAAAGCCTTTTACATGGAGCCGGAGATAGGTCGCCCGGAAGTCTGCCGCAGCGTCGATCTGCTGGCGCCCGAAGGCTATGGCGAGATCATCGGCGGCAGCGAGCGCATGAGCGACCCCACCAAGCTCATCGCTGCCATCGAACAGCACGAGCTACCACGGGAAGTCTACGACTGGTACATCGATCTGCGCCGTTATGGTTCGGTGGTCCACAGCGGCTTTGGTCTGGGCGTCGAGCGCGCAGTCGTGTGGATCTGTGGGCTGGAGCACATCCGCGAGAGTATCGCCTTCCCGCGCACGTTGAACAATCTGCGACCGTAGCACAAGGTAAGGTTTTCGGCGGAGTGCGCACGCCTACGTGCGCACTCCGTGTGCCACTGTAGCGCAGTTTTCTTGCCGTATCAGGGCTTACGCCCCCACCACCTCCACCTCGACACCCAGAAATTCGCCTAACCGGGTGGCCTCGCTTGCAATTGCGGAGGTGAGAGTCGATGTCGCTGCTGTAAACAGCTCGACCTGTACGACCACCTTGTTGCCCTGTTTCTCCTGCTCCCACACGCCTTCGATGCGTCCGTTCACCAACACCACGGGCGCGATCCAGCCTTGCGGCCGGTAGACGCGGCCCTTGTAGGCGTCGTCCAGCAGGTGTTCGCTGTGGCGGGCAACGGCAATCGTATAGGGGTCGAAGAAGGGCAAGAGCCGGACGAAAGGCGCAATCTTCACAGCTTCAATTTCGGCCAGGGTGCTGTTGAGTGCCCAAGCCCGCCAACCCTCGACCGAGACTTCGCTGATCTCATCGCTGAGGGCTTTGAAGACAGGGCGCACCTGGCTGGGCGCTGCCCCCCACCAGCGAGCAAATTCATCCAGCGTGGCCGGGCCGTAGGTGCGCAAAAAGCGACGTGCAACTTCCCTGATCGCCTCGTGCGGTTCGCCGGCAGCCCAATCGCCCAGCCAGCAGTCGGGGCGTACGAAGGTCACGTTTTGACCCTGGTTTGGCCCAAAACAGAGGTCGCCGGCAAAAGCCGACGGTTTGAGCAACGCACCCCAACCGGAGAGCAACAGGTCGCGTAATTTTGGATTGCCGGTCTGCTCGGCGATCGTCGTCGCAAGCGCCTCGCGTGTCTGTGGCTCGTCGGAAAGCACCTGTGGAACCGTCGTCCGGATGGCGCCAGCCTCGTCCGGCGTGACCCCGTGGTAGGTATACCAGCTTGGCGGGCGTTTGGGGAGGGTCGCCTGCCGGGCGGCGGTGTGCAGCGGAAAGTCAGCAACCGGTAGCAGGTGGAGCGTACCGCGCATGGCCCAGGTCTTGACCAGTGTACGGCCGCGCCAGAGCGCATCTTCGAGCGTGGAGTGGGGCAGATTCTCTACCCGTGCCCAAAGCGACAACTCCGCTGCCGACATCAATTGTGCGTGGAGACCGCCCAAGTCGCGTACAACGGCCAGCCACTTGTTTGAGGGCGCCCGTTCGAGCAAATGCTGTTGTACAAGCCGCCATGCAGTAACCTGTGCCCACGTGAGTTCGGTCACAGCGACTCCACTGCCAGCACGATCTTGCCACACTGCTCGCCGGCGAGCATCCGCTGCATGGCGGCTTCGGCCTCGGCCAGCGGGTAGACGCGATCCACCGCGGGCGTGATGTGCCGGCTCTCGACAAAGCGCGCCATAGCGGCGAAATCATCCGCCGTGCCCATGGTCGAACCGAGGATGTTCAATTGTTTCCAAAAGACGCGGCGCAGGTCAAGCCGGTCTGCTATGCCCAACGTTGCGCCGTAGGTGACAATACGCCCGCCCGGTGCAGCCAGGTCGACCAGCGCATCAAAGCCCTGGCCGCCGGCGCTGTCCACGATCAGGTCGAATCCGCCCACCTGTTCTTTGAGCCCTTTGGCCCATCCCTCTTGGAGATAGTTGGCGCCGCCGGCGGCGCCCAGTTCAGTGGCCCGCGCCAGCTTCTCATCCGAACTGGAGGTGGCGTAGACCGTTGCGCCGCACGCAACGGCAAATTGCAGAGCGACAAGCGCAACACCGCCTCCCACGCCGTTGATGAGCACCTGGTCATTATCACGCAAATTAGCGCGGGTAATGAGCGCCCGGTAGGCGGTCACTCCCGCCAGTGGCAGTGCAGCGGCTTGCTCCCAAGTGAGGTGCTGCGGCTTTAGGTGGAGATTGGCGGCGGGCACCTTGACAAACTCGGCAAAGGTGCCATTGTCAGGCATCCCCAGGATGCGAAAGTCTCGGCTCTGGGCGCGCGGGTTGTCGCCCCAGTCCATGCCAGGGTTGATGATGACCTCCTGCCCAACCCATTTGGAGTCCACCGCCTCGCCCACGGCGGTCACAACGCCCGCCCCATCCGAGCCGAGGATGATAGGAAACTTGAGGCCGCTATAGCGTCCCTTTTGAATCCACACATCGCGGTGGTTGAGCGCGGCCGCCGCTACTTTGACAACTGCCTCGCCCGCCGCGGGTTGTGGATCAGGCGCATCCTGGTAGACCAAAGGCTGGTCGATGCCGGTGAGAACGGCTGCTTTCATGGTCACCCCCTTGTCTCAACTGGCAACAGGTTCTAACCGTAGCGGCGATTTCAGAACCATCGCTAGAAATCCAGGAACCTGCTGCGTCATTTCGTGCCGGTGGCCTTCTTACGAGCCTGACCGGAAGGCACACTGACCACTGCCTGTACCTTCTTTGCTCGGGGATTGGTGGGCGGTGGCGCTGAAATCTCCTCTACTGCCAGCAGTTCGGGCTGAATGGTCTGTGCTGCCCTGGCTGTTTTCTTTGATGTTTTTGCCTCGAGCGCGGCAGCTTGCCGGCGAGTGCGCTTGGCTGCTGCCGGCTGTGGAGCGGGCACCTCTGACGCCACGGACTTACGAGTTGCGGTCGCAGCTTTGCGGGTGCTTGCATCCGCGCCTGCCCGTCTACTGGGTGACTGCGCACGTGGTTGCTTGGCGCGCGCTTGTTTTGACTCCGCTATCTCTCGCCCGTTCTGCTTGCTACCCCGAGGTGTGGAAGGCGTCTTTGTGGCTTTTGTGACCTTGCTCTGGTTCGCTGCCCTGGCCGGTTTTGTTGGGACGGCGACCCCGGTTTTGGGTTTTGTGAGGCGTTGGCGCGGTGGTGGAGCACCACCGTTTGCACCAGGGCCCGATGGCCGCGCTTCGGCAAGGGTGACAGCATCCTCGCCGGGTATCGAAGCTCCCGGTTCGCTGGGCCCGGCAGGTGCGGATAGAGCAGGTTGGCTCTCTGCCGTCAGCCGTTGGATCGACACAACCACATCATTTGCCGTCGTCTCCACCACCGGCCTACCCTGGACGCTACGCCCCATAAGCGGCAGATCGGCCAACGAAATCAGCTTCGGTACCCCCTTGCGTGTCACAGCCACCAGCGTCTCATGGGGTTCACCCGCAGTCAGGAGCAGGGCGGCGCTGATGGGGCCGGTACGATCGGACACTTTGTGGGTGACGATGCCGCCGCCGTTGCGCCCCTGGCTAGGGTAGTCGGCCAGCGCTGAGCGTTTGCCAAAGCCGTTGGCTGTGACGGTGGTCAACTCAGCGCCCGGCGTCACCGCCGCGGCATAGACGATCCGATCACCCTTCTTGAGCTTCATCCCCCCCACACCAGCTGCGGACAGACCCATGCTGCGCACTTCCTCCTCGTTGAAGCGGATGGCCTGGCCCTGCGCCGAAACGAGAATGACTTCCTGGTTGCCGGTCGTGGCAAAGGCCGCCACGAGACGGTCTTTGGCGGCCACCGCAATGACCGTGGGCGCGCCGCCACCGGTGTTGAGCAGATCGGCTTGTGCGATGCGTTTGACAACACCCTGTTCGGTGGCAAGAAAGAGATAACCACCCTGGGCCGGGTCAGGAACTGGCTCCGGCAAAACGAGCGCGGCGGCCAGGGTATCGCCCCGGTTGAAACGACTCAACTCCGACACATGTTTACCCGCCCCTTCCGACGGGATTTCATGGACCGGCACGCGCGTGCAACGGCCATCGGCGCTAAAGAGATAGATCGGCTCGCGTGTGTTGGCGGTCACCACGGCCACATCAGCGCCGCGACCGGCCTGGCGCAGCGCTGTGTTGGTCACCTTGCCGACCTCCTGGCGACGCAATTCGCCCTTGCCGTTGACCGTGACCCACACCGTCTGGTCGGGCAGCAGGTCGGTTGTGGTCAACGTGCCTTTGGTGCTGTCCACGATCTGTGTGCGGCGGGCATCGCTGTGCTTCTCTTTGATTGCCAGTAGTTCTTCCTTGATGAGCGCCAGGATCTTCTCTGGGTGCGCCAGCAGGTCTTCGAGATAGGCGATGCGATCCTTAAGCTCTTTGTATTCGTCCTTGAGTTTTGAACGTTCGAGCGCAGCCAGGCGGCGCAGTTGCATGTCGAGGATCGCCTGCGCCTGTACCTCGCTAAAGCCAAAGTTCTTGACCAGGTTGGCGCGCGCGGTATCCACCCGCTGGCTGCTGCGGATGGTGCGGATCACCTCGTCGATGATGTCCAGCGCCTTGAGCAGCCCTTCGACAATGTGCGCCCGTTCGCGCGCCCGGCGCAGGTCAAACTCGGAGCGACGGCGGACGATCTCTTCGCGGTGTTGAACGAAGAGGTGCAACATGCGCTTCAAACTCAACGTGCGCGGCTGGCCATCCACCAGCGCCAGCAGTTGCATACCAAAGGTCTGCTGGAGCGGCGTATACTTGAAGAGGTCGGCAAGCACCCGTTTGGGTTCAGCTGTGCGCGAGAGTTCGATGAGTACACGCATCCCCGTGCGGTCGCTCTCGTCGCGCAGGTCGGTGATGCCTTCCAGCTTGCCGTCGCGCACCAGGTCGGCGATCCGTTCGATGAGCGTCGACTTGTTGGTCTGGTAGGGCAGCTCGGTGATGACGATGCGGCTGCGGCCACGGCTCATCTCCTCGAAGTGGGCCTTGGCCTGCATCACCAGGCGCGACTTGCCCACCGAATAGCCCTGGGTGATGGCGTCGATCTCCTCCTCGCTCTTGCCATCCACCCGGTAGCGGTAGACGATGCCGCCGGTGGGGAAGTCCGGCCCCTTGATGAATTGGAGCAACTGCTCCACCGTGACCTCATCGACCTCCTTATAGTGGTCGATGAGGTAGGCCAGGGCGTCCACCACCTCGCCCAGGTTGTGGGGTGGGATGTTGGTCGCCATCCCGACGGCGATACCATTAGCGCCGTTGATGAGCAAGTTGGGCAGCGCGGCCGGCAACACCGATGGTTCTTCAAGCGAGTTGTCGAAGTTCGGGTTCCACGAAACCGTATCCTTCTCCAGGTCCTCGATCACCAAGTTGCTGATCTCGGCCAGGCGCGCCTCGGTGTAGCGCATGGCTGCCGGGCTGTCGCCGTCAATGGAGCCAAAGTTGCCCTGGCCATCTACCAGCGGATAGCGCAGGCTAAAATTCTGTGCCATGCGCGCCATGGCATCGTAGACAGCTACGTCACCGTGCGGGTGATACTTACCCAGCACTTCACCGACGATACGGGCGCTCTTTTTGTGCGGCTTGTCAAAGGTCAGCCCCAGGTCGGCATACATGGCGTAGAGGATACGCCGGTGGACAGGCTTCAGCCCGTCGCGCACGTCGGGGAGCGCACGCGCCACAATGACGCTCATGGCGTAGTCGAGATAGGCAACCTGCATCTCGCCGACAATATCGGCCGGGCGCACATCGCCGATATTGGCCGGGGCCGCACCGTTGCTCCCATTGGTGTGTACAGCGGCTGGCGTAACAGTGTTTCGAGTAGTCATAGTCAATTAGCTCTCAAATAAGCGAACATAAGTTCTAATGGTACTAGTATACCGT
>QEUW01000375.1 GCA_003577005.1 Chloroflexota bacterium
GATCTGGTGGCGTTCGATCAAGCGTTCGTATTGCACCATCCACTCATCCAGAAGGCGGATCGGCTCAGCGCAGCACTCGATTGTCACCGCTCTGAGGCCACGGCGCGCTTTTTCACGATGGTTGGTGGACAAAGCCTTTGAGAGCGGCTGGCTCAGGTCGACGATAAAGTGCTCCTTGAAGGGCACCAGCACGTCAAAGCTCTTCTGCAGCTCCTCCTGCGTATAGCCACCAAATGGGTCGGCGACCAGGGCGACACTCACCAACTCGCTGTCGAGAGTGGCCAGGTCGACCGCAAGCTGTGACCAGTCGCGGCAGGCAAAGAGGGGATAGCATCCCATCGCATCATGCGCCGTGGTGCCGGGGATGGGGCGCTCCAACAGCCAGCCGCCACACCGTGGTAGCGAGCGCGGCCTGCCAAACTCGGCCAGTGATTCTACATAGCCCGGATGTAGATAACCGTTCATCGACTTTACCCTTGCCCAGCCAGGGAACGGCGCAACTCTTGCCCGGCGCTCTCCACCAAGTCCGTCTCCCACTCCAACATGGGACGGATCGCGCCTTCCCACTTGCCGTACCAATTCCCGCGCAGTTCGCTCGAGTCATGTACAGTGAAGCCGAGAACGTTGCTTTGTTTGTAGATCACCGTCTGGTCATTGAGCGCCAGCACATCCAGACGATACATCCCGTCATTTAACAGATCCTCAGGGACGTGGCAGCGATCATGAAAGAGGCCAACCGGAAAAGCACCTTTCTCCCACGCAGGTTCATCGGTTGGCGCCACGTCAAAGATCAGAATGCCCTGCTCGTTATAAAGGTGGAGACTCAGATGGAGCGGGACGCCCGGTTGTAAATTCCAATACTCGAATTCGAAGACAAATGGCGTCCGCACGGTGATAGGGTCGCCCGGCTCGCCCTGTAGCGGGCGGACAGTGGCCCGGCGCAAGCGCACCCGCTCGTTCCCTGGCGCTGTTGCGGGATCGTCCCAGACCCGCTCGGTTGCATCGGTGAAAGAAGTCTGCAAATAGCGGGAGATCACTTGCGCTGGCTTGCCCTCTTCCATCATCTTGCCATCGTGCAGCCAGATCGCACGCCCACAGAGGCTCTGAACCGCAGCCATGTTGTGGCTGACAAAAAGGATCGTTCGGCCCTGCTGTGCCACACTGCTCATCTTGCCCAGGCATTTCTCCTGAAAGGCGGCATCGCCGACGGCCAGGACCTCATCGACGATCAAGATCTCTGGCTCCAGGTGGGCAGCCACGGCAAAGGCCAGACGTACATACATGCCGCTGGAGTAGCGTTTGACCGGGGTGTCTAGAAACCGCTCGATCTCGGCAAAGGCGACAATCTCGTCAAACTTGCGCTCGATCTCCGTCCGCTTCATGCCAAGGATGGCGCCGTTCAGGTAGATGTTTTCACGCCCGGTCAGTTCCGGGTGAAAACCGGTGCCTACCTCAAGCAGGCTGCCCACACGGCCATAGAGCGCCACGCGGCCCACCGTTGGCTCGGTGATGCGCGAGAGGATCTTGAGCAGTGTGCTCTTCCCGGCGCCATTGCGCCCGACAATCCCGACGACCTCGCCCTGGTTGATGTCAAATGAGACATCGTCCAACGCCCAGAGCATCGCCGGTTCGGCCATTGGTTGCGGCTGGCGCTGGATCGCCGACTGGAGGGCCTGTACGGGTCGCTTTACGGCGTCCGCCAAGACATCGCGCAAGGCTTTATAGGCCTCCCGCTGGCCGATCCGGTATTGTTTGCTCAAATTTTCAATGCGGATAGCAAGTTCGCTCATCATTCACACAATATCTGCAAAGCTCTTTTCCATCTTGCGGAAGTAAAAAAGACCGCCAAAGAGCAGCACGCCCACAACGAGCACCGAAACCAGGAGTGCGCCAACCGGGGCGCCAGAGCTACCCAACAGCGCCCATCGAAAACCCTCGACCACGCCAACCATAGGATTGATGGCATACCAGCCCCGCCATTCCAGCGGCACGAGAGTGATCGAGTAGGCAACCGGCGTGGCAAAAAGCCAAAACTGGGTCAGAAATGGGATCGTGTACTGTACATCCCGATATTGCACATTGAGGGCAGAGAGCCACAGCCCCGCCGCCAGGGCAGTCGCAATAGCCATCACCAGCCACAAGGGCAGCGTCAGGATAGCCAGCGTCGGGTAGATCCCATAATAGGCCATCATGCCGAGCAACACGACAAACGCAAGCGCAAAATCGATCAGACCCACCAGCACGGGCGCCAGCGGGACGAGCAAGCGAGGGAAATAGACCTTGGTGATCAAATGCTGGTTCATGATCAGGCTGTTGGCCGCTGCCGCCATCGAATTGGCAAAAAGCTGCCACGGCAGGAGCGCCGTATAGGTAAAGATCGGATAGGGGAGACCCTCCGAAGGAAGCCCGCCCAGACGGCCCAAAAAGATACTGAAGACGACCATCGTCAAAAATGGCTGCAAAATTGCCCAGGCCACACCCAATGCCGTCTGCTTGTAACGAACCTTGATGTCGCGCCAAACGAGAAAGTAGAGCAGCTCGCGGTAGTGCCACAACGTACGCAAGTCTGGCAAGGCCCAGCCGTGGGAGGGTTCGAGCACCGCTAGCGGCTCCGCAGGTGATTTATTGATTTGCGGTTGACCGGCAATGCCGTTGGTGTGGATCGCCGCTGTTTCATGCTGTGTGGGTAGGGTCATCTTTTTCTATCGCTCCCGTTGTCAACCAGGGTGGGCTGCGTGACTTGCCCAACTGGCAGTTCTGCTGCCTGTTTCACGGCCCGCACCGTGACGAGTAAGGGAAAATAGGCATCGTGGCTATCTAGTTCTTGCTCGGACAGATCTTCGGTAGCTAGACCCGCCAAAAAGGCGATGCTGGTCAACATATTGCCGTAACTGCACACGGTCACCTGTTCCGCCCCAAAGACCGTCCCAAACAGGGTTGTGCATGAGGCAACGGTAAAGCGCCAATGGTCGGTTTGCAGGCCATATCTGGGTGAAATCCTGGTGACACATGGCACCGTTGCCAACAGCACACCACCTGGCCGCAGGATGCGATGGGCATGCGCAACGGCGGCGCGCGTGTCATAGATATATTGCAGCGTCTGCGTCAGGATGAAGCAGTCAAACTGGTCGGCCAAAATCGCATCGGCTGCGGTCAGATCGGCAATGACCGTGGCCCGCTGATTGGCTGGGTTAATATCCAGTATATCGGAACGGATCACGCCCATGCCATAGCTCTTGGTATAGCGATTATCTCTGATCTCAAGGACACGCCCGTGGATGTCGCACACATGTTGCCGTAGAAAGCAATCGATATAGTACCGGTCAATGGGTGTACCGCGCTCGATACCCCAGTTGTCGTTCAAGGGGGTTGTGCGCCGCATTGTGCCAAGCCATGCCGGTTGCGCCAGACGGCGCAGCAACTGCAACAGACCCTGTCGTTGCTCGGGCGGGATCTGCTTGCGCAAAGTTGTGAACAAAGGAACTTGCATAGGTCTTTCCAATCTATCTAGCTGAATAGCTGCTCAACATGGTCGGCTAGGATGGCAATGTAGCCGATATACTGGTTGTTTGAACGCCGGTGACCCTCGTTTTGCAACCCCACCTGCCGGTCGAACCGGCTCAGCGCGCGGATCACCCACATCAGCACCAGCAACATTGGGTAAAAGCGCGGGTCGATCTCGAGCTCGCTCATATAGTGGGTGATCCATTCTTGAGCAAGCTGGGGAATGGGGTCGGTCTGCCCTCCGGTACAGAAGAGCTCGCGAAAGCACCGTAGTTGCGCAGCTTCGTCTGATAAATTCTGGGCAACATAGGTTGAATGGATCACCAGATAGAGAAGGTCAAAGAGCGGCAGTCCCCGGCTCGCCCCCTCCCAGTCAACGACATACGTCTTCGGGCCATCGCGATAGATGTTCCAGTCGCCAAACGCATAGTGCTCCCAGACCATCGGCAACGAGGTATCGATCAGCAAGCGCGCCCGTCTGCGCACCTCCGCAAACAGCCGCTCCTCGCCAGCGGTCAACGCAAAGGCTTGTTCATAGGCGGCCAGCCGGCTCTCCACCCACTGCTGGAGCGCCGCTTCATCCCATCTGATCCGGCTCGTCTGGACCTGGTAATGAAATGCCGTCAGCCAGGCGACCACGTCTTGAATCTGCTTTGTTTTTTGCGCTTGCGAGACGCCCCAGCGCCCCGTTGAGGCTAAGAGCAACTGGCCGGGAACACAACTCTCCACGCCAACGCTGATCTCCCCCCACTGAAAGCTGCCGAGGGGCCGGGGTAGCGCATGTTGGATTGGGTCAGCCACCTCTTTTTGAAGTGCAGCAAGCATCAGTTGTTCGTTCTCCGTATGTTCATTGCGGCTGGGGTGGCGTGACAGCTTGAAAACAGCCACCGGCTCGGTCGAATCAGGCGTAAAGGGCAAGAGGATCACGCGGTTAAAGTCATCTCCCCCAGCTGTCAGCATCAGCGGTCGCAACGTAGGGCAGCGTAGGGGCGCCGGCAGGGCGGGGGAGGCTAACACCGATGGGGCCGAATCAGGCGCAGGCTCTGCCACGGCGGTCACAGCTGAACAGCCGGCCAACCAAGCCAGGGCATCACTGCCACGCCGCGCCAGCAGCCGCAGGCCCGGCTCGCAGATGCGCAAGGCCGGTGTCGCGGCAACAAACAACGTGTCGAGATACCAGCGCAGCCCCTGGGTATCAAGCGGAATATAGAGTTGCGGATTGGCAAAATTGGGCCGGATCCAATAAAAGCCGGTCGGCTTGCAGCCAGCCTCGTGCAGCTGGCGACGAATGCGGGCCGGTGTATACCTCAGCCTGGAGGGCTGGCGGCGGTCAAGCTCCCAATAGAGCACCGCACCGGGCGCCAGCGCATGAGCCACCGCCGCGGGCGCCACATCAGCCCGGCGCAGGATCACCACTGCGTCTACGGTTTGATCCTGTGGAACCGTAAGAGTGACCTGCCGGGCAAGCCCGCTTTCGATGATCAGCTCCCGCAGAGAGGCCGAGCCACCTAACAAGAGCAGATGCCGGAATCCGCCTGCTGGCGGGGTTGGCAACAGAAAGCGCCAGTCGAGAGCGCGCAGGCGCGCACACGCCGGGGCAGCCGAATCCTGGGTTATCTCTTGACGTTGTGCTTTGTCTTTGCTTTCCATACCTTCACTTAGTGTCTATCCGAACAACTCTGCGACCAACTCTATTCGCAGGTGTAGTTTTCGGACCCGCAACCGTTATTCGGATAGGTTCTTAAGAGTTCATTGTGTCTGGTGCGTCACGACGCTACGGCATATGGTTCAACGTGCCGCGCCGGTTCGCCCAGCCTGGCACAGTTCTTTAGCTCTTCTTCCCAAAAGCGCAGAAAGAGACTGCCCTGCAACAGCTCCGTGGACGGTTCACCGCCCGCCTCTCGCACAAAGTGCTCATACTCGGAACGGGAATGGATCAGCCACAGTAAGAGCCGCAAGGGGCGCAACAGCTGTGGATCAAGCCCGGTCTGCTCGACGTACCGGGCCAGGCACTCGGCCACGATGCCACCGGTGAAGGTCTGCGGGTCTAGTATCGCCCGATACGACTCGACCGCACGGAGCGTGTTCATCGTCCCCTCCAAAAAGATCGCCAGATAGGCGAGAAAGTAGAGGAGGTCGAGCGCAGGCAGACCCGCCAACTCCGCCGATTCCCAGTCCAGCACAACCAGTTCACCGTCGGCGTCAACCAACAGGTTCCAGGGCGAAAAATCACGCTGCTCGCAGACGAGCGGCAGCTTGTCCAGCGTGGCAAGAATTGCACAGGTCTCTTGCAGCCACTGCAGCTCAATCACAGCCCCAAAATGACGTTCGAAATCAGCCAATACCGGCGCGACTAAGCGATCCCACCACAGGTGGCGCGGCTGTGGACATTGGGGCATAGCCAGTTTGGCGAGCCAATCAGTTGCCTGGAGCGCAAAGGTGCGGAAGTTCTCTCGCCGCAGCAGCGCCCAGAGGGGTACGCCGGTGAGCGCCGTCTCGCCCACTGCAAGCGAATCACCGGTGCGCCGGCAAAAGAGCAGCCGCGGTATGCCGCGTATGCCCGCGGGCTGCAAGGCGTGGAGCGCACGAAGGGTCCTCACTTCGCGTTCCAGGGCAGGGATAGACTCCGGCACGCGCGGCCACTTGACGACAAGACGGGGCTCGCGCTCTTCATCGGCAAATAACAGGCCCACCACCTTGTTGATGCTCTGGGCGCCACCGGTGAGCAATAACCACGATAGATCCGCAGGTCGATCACCTAGCCCCCAGTCGCCCCAATGGGCCCGGATCCAGTTGAGCAAAGCGACATCGTCAGTAATATCCTGGTCACCTGTGGCCAGCCGCGGCTTATGGGCGATTGCACAGATCGGGAAGACGAATCGTAGCTGCAGCCCCGCCCGCCAGGCCAGTTGGTAAAGAGCACGCGCCAATCGCCTGGCAGCCGATCGCACAGGCGCCCGGTTGGCCAGGAAGTGATGGAGTGCGCCAGGCGCTTCCAGCGGCAGCCAGAAGAGGGCATTGCCCTGAGCGGGTCGGGGCCAGGGCCAATAACAGGTCACGCCGTCAAAGCCCGCAGCCTCCAGACGCCGCCGCACCTCCTGCGGGCCGCCGACCAGCGGGCGCTGCCATTCGGTGTAGCAGACGCCGCCCGGGCGCAGCGCCGCCCAAGCCGTCTGCAACGTGGCTCGATCCGGATTGGTAGCAACCACCAGATCATGCGCGCCGAACTGCTCCCCATCCCCCTGGCTTTCTTTGCCAGCAATGGAGGCAACCGCCTGATCCAACAGGCCATCGGCAAAGCAGATCGTGCGGCCCGGCTGAGGGTTTGGCAGCAAGAAGCGCCAATCAACCCGCCGCAGCAGCCGGTTACGCACCGCTTCCTGCTTGTTGTCGGCGATGCTCATCTTGCTCCTCTCGTGGGCTGAAGCAGCGTTTCATAAACCTGCGCCACCCGTTGCACCATGACCTCAACTGAAAACTCTTGCCGCACCCGAGCAAGCCCTGCGCACGCCAGGCACCGGGCCCGTGCCGGGTCGGCCAGCAACTGGCGGATCGCCGCGGCCAGCGCCGCTGGATCGGCAGGAGGCACCAGCAGACCCGTCTCCCCATCCACAACTGCCTCGCACGTGCCGGGGATAGCCGAGGCGATGACGGGTTTACCGGCTGCCATTGCCTCCAAAACGGCCAACGGCAGCCCCTCGTAGAG
>QEUW01000376.1 GCA_003577005.1 Chloroflexota bacterium
TAACATCTGGTCGGTGGTGGCAGCCAGCAACGTCATATCCGCCTGTTTGAGTTGATGGCGTGTCACCAGACCCAGCAATGATGAACGGCGCAAGAGAACCGTGTCGCCATAGAGAATCAGCAGCGGCCCCTCATAGCCGGCCAACGCCCGCTCCGCCTGCAAGACTGCGTGTCCGGTGCCACGGCGTTCGCCCTGCACCACGTAGCGATAGCGGTCGCCAAAATGGGCAGCGACCGCGCTGTTGGCCTGCTCTATAACCACGAGCAGATGGTCGGGCGCAACCAGCGTCGTTGCCCGCTCGACCACATAATCGATCAGCGCCCGGTCGCCCAGCGGTTGCAACAACCAGGCCGGGTCATCCGGATGATGGGGCGAACCCGCCGCAAGGATCAACGCTTTCATGGTTCTACGCTCTACGCTCTACGTTCTTAAGCCAGGTTTCTAACGCATCTACTGCACAGTTGTGCATGAATCGCTCCAGGTGGCGGGTCCCGTAGCTCGCAAAGTCAAAGTCGAGTGCGGAAATACGGGTCTGCACCATCCCCCAGATCCCCTCGCGGGCATCAGAGACGATCTTCATCAGCTTCAGGCGTGCCCATGCCGGTTCGACGACCTCGCCAAAATAAGCGGTGAGCAGCGCCTCGTCTTCGCCGTCGGTGAACTCGTTGTTGACGGCCAGGTTGCCCAGGTCAAAAAAGGGATCGCCCCAGCCTGCATATTCCCAGTCTACCAGTTGGAGGCGACCCTCTGGCTCTTCCAATAGATTGGCTGGGAGCAGGTCGTTGTGACAGGCAGCCAACGGTGGTGGGTTGCGCTGTAGCGCGCTTTCGATCCGGTCCATCTGCGCCGCAACAGTCCCAATCCAATCCGGCAACGGCGCCTCATGAGCATGGCAGAAGGCAAGCCCTTGCTCAAAGATGCGAAAGACATCAAAGCGGCCGGCAAAATGGGGCAGGGCGTGATAACGGCGCATCAGGTTCATCACCTGTTCCAGCCGGGGTGAGGAGCGTACGTGAGCAGCCTCCAGGGTGCGACCTTCCACAAAGCGGGTGATCAGCACCTCCTGGCCTGCGGGCAAGTCGTCAAAGAAAGCAACAAATTCGGGTGCGATACCAATGGCGGCTGCCGCCTGGCTGCACTCCTGTTCGGCCTGGCGGTCGATGCCGTGGATCGCCACACCTTGCGCACAAATACGAACGACAAAAGCTTCGTCATCTACCTGAACTCTGTAATTTTTGTTCGTAATGCCACCGGTCATCGGCGACACAGCGACAGGTTTATCTGCCCAGGCAGGGAGTCGCTGTTGTAGTTCGTCAATCAGTGCATCCATGCCTCTTGATCTCTGGTCTCTAGTCTCATCAGCCCCCAACCGCCTGTTGCCACGCCTCTTGCAACATCGCCACACTCTTGGGCATGGCTGTCTCGGCGGCCTCGGCGCCCTCCATCTCGATGGAGACGTAGCCGCTGAAACCGGCGTCGAGGAGCGTGCGGAAGATGCGAGCGTAGTCCAGGTCGAGCGAATACCAGGTGCCGCCGCCAAAATAGGTCTTGGCGTGAGCAAGCCGGACGTGCGGTGCAATACGCTGCATGGCGGCGTACATGTCGGGCTCAAAGAGAAAATTGCCCATGTCCAGGATCGCCTTGAGCCAGGGCGAGTTGACCGTCTCAATGATGGTGGCCATATCCTCGGCAAAGGTAGTGAGCCCCCAGTGGTTCTCCAGCAGCAGCATGACACCGTGCCGTTCGGCGTGGGGCAGACAGGCGTTGATGGCGTCGATACACCAGCGGAAGCCATCGTCTTTGGTGTAGCCGGCCCACGGTTCGACCCAACCTTTGGCCTTGATCAGATCATCGAAGCTCCCCCCTTTGCGCCACCCGCCCGAATTGATGCGGATCGAGCCGATGCCCATGTTGTTCGCCAGCTCGATGCAGCGGACCGTATGGTCGATATGTTGCTGGCGCTCCTCAGCGTTCTCCCAGACAAAATCCTGGTGGATGCTGAGGTTATAAAGGTTCAGCCCCAGGCGAAAGGCGTGGCGTTTGAGCCCTTGCAGATAGCTGTTCTCTTCGCTCGCCAGTTGGCGGTGTAGGACCTCTACCCCGTGCAGGCCGAGCTTGTGCGCTTCATCGAGCACGGTTTCGATAGCCGTCACTTCCGGCGTGAAGTGCCAGTAGGAGTAGGTGGAAGTTCCAAGGCGGAGGGTAGGTGAGTGCATGGGATGTCAATCCTTTATGATCGAGAATCGCTAGAACGTACGGCAACCGGCTCGCCTGCCTCCGCCGAGCGGTAGGCAGCCAGCGTCACTTCCAGCGCCCGTAGCCCATCCTCGCCGGTGATCGAAGGGGAACGGCCACGCTGGATCATCGAGACAAAGTCATCGATCAGCCCCTGATTCATATCGCTGCCCCAGGGGTGCCAGTATGTTTTGCCATGCTTTTCCGAGCTGATTGCCAAATGCTGGCGAAAGGTGTCCACATAGAGCACACCGTTTTCACCCGTCACTTCGATCTTGACATCTCCCCAGGTGGGGTAGCTTGACGGACGCGACCAACTGGTATCAAGTGTCCCGTAGACCCCATTTGCCAGGGTAAAGGAGAGCAGGCCGACATCATCGATCCCCAGACCAGGGTGGAGCACGCTGTCGCCGATTTCGGCATAGACTTCGGTCACTTCGGTCTGCCAGAACCAGCGCAATAGGTCGATTACGTGGACCGTGTGGTCCATGACAGCGCCGCCGCCGGCAAGCTGCCGGTCGATAAACCAGCGTCCTGGCGTCCCGCCGTGGTTGGTGGTCTGCACGGCGTAGACAGCGCCAAGGAGACCTTCATCCAGCTTGGTCTTCAGCCATTGGATGGGCGGCGCAAAGCGCACGGGGAAGGCGATCTGTAGCCGGGCGCCGGTGCGGGCGCAGGTATCGATCATGGCCTGGGCGTCCGCAACGGTGGTGGCAATGGGTTTCTCACAGAGGATCGCCCCGACCCGGCCCGTGGCCTGTTCTACCATTGGGCGGTGTTTGGCATTTTCGGCGCAGACGACCACACCGTCGAGTTGCTGATCGAGCAATTCATCGGCAGATGCAAAGAACTCAATTTTATGACCGTCTGCCGCTTGCCGGCCACGGTCCAGGTCGTCATCATAGAGGCCGACCACCGTCACATCACGGCGGTTGCGGAGACAGGCCAGATAGCTATGCACATGGCCGTGAGCGGCGCTCAAAATCCCAATTCGGGTGAGGTTGGCTGTCAACGTCTCTAGCTCCTGATTTGCGGTTGATGAGTGATGAGTGATGAGTAAACAGGAATGGTGTTAGTCTTTTCCCCTCCCTGTCGCCATTCACTTATCACTTCTCACTCATCACTCACCTTTCGTAAAATTTGCGATCTCCACCGGCTTGCCCGTGCGCATGGATTCGTTGGCGGCCAGCGCCACCTTGACCGCCATCAGCGCATCGTGCGGCGTGACGAGGAAGGGTGCGCCGCTTTCCAGACAATCCAGAAAATGGGCCAACTCGGCAAAATAGGGGTTGTCGTTGGGCGCCAGCGGCGTGTGCTCGCTATAGACATTGCCATCCTGCGTCTCATTCGCCATGATCTGGGTGATGGGGCCATTGTCATTCGAGTCCCACTCGATGACGCCGCCGTCACCGCAGATCTCAAGCCGGGTGCGCCAGTGACCCGGCGGGCCGGCCCAACCAGCCTCGATATGGCCGACGCCGCCGTTGGCAAAGCGCAGCGTGATCAGGGCATGGTCGCGCTCGGTAGGGCGAAAGGTCAGCCCGCGGGCAAAGACTCGTTCGACCTCACCCATGCACCAGCGGTGAAAGTCGATGTCGTGGATGCCCACGTCGAGGATCACGCCGCCGCTCAGGTTGAAATCGGCAAAGAAAGGGCGCCCACGCGGGAAGGCCCCGGCGCGGATGGTGCGGATCACGCCGGGCTTGCCGATTGCGCCGCTGTCGATGGCCGCTTTGGCCTGAGCAAACTGGGCAAAGAAACGCACCACATGCGCCACAAAGAGGGGAACACCGGCCTGCCCCACCGCCTCGACCATTTCGTAGCAGTCGGCCAGATGGCGGGCCAGGGGTTTTTCGCAGACCATGGGCTTTCCGGCGCGGGCGACGGCGAGCACATGCTCCTTGTGCGCCACCGACGGCGAACAAATATCGACGATGTCTACCCTGTCCAAAAGCTGGTGCAGATCAGTGAACGCCTGCCCGCCGTACTGCTGGCTAAAGCGCTGCGCCGCCTCGGGCACAGCATCATAATAACCAACGACCTCAACGGGCAGTTGCTGCCAACTCGCTACGTGAACCCGGGCAATATTGCCTGCCCCAATGATTCCGATTCTTTTCATTCTGTTAGATGCTGTAGTACTGGTTGATTTCCCGCTGATAGTAATCGACCTGTCCGTTCAATACCTCGTCGATGGAAACGGCGCGCCCCAGGTGTGAGGATTCGATCATGGCGTAGGCCGCGGCGAGGTCGCAGAGCCCGCATTCGCCGTCGGTCTCGGGCTGGCCGCCTCGCTCGATGGCTTGCAACCAGTCATATTGTTGAATCGTGTAGGGGTCGCGGAAGCCGATTGGGTAAAAGAGCTCCCGGGTCGTGCCATCGGCCTGCTCATCGAAGAGCGCAGTCGTCGTCGTGCGCGTGCCGTCGTCGAGGATCACATTGCTGCCTTTGATACAACCCTTGGAGCCAAAAAAGGCCGGCGTCCCAGGGATCTCGATCGCCTCACCGTGGGCGCCCCACGACCAGAGCAACTGGCCGATGGCGCCGTTGCGAAAGTTGATCGTGGCAAAGTAGGTGTCATCCACATTGCACTCGGTGCGGTTGGCAATGGCGCCGTCGGGTGTGCGCGTATAGCGCACCGGTTCAAAGGTGCGCACCGAGGCGTGAACCGACTCGATGTCGCCACCGACATAGCGGATCCAGTGCATCGCGTGGACGCCAATATCGATCGCGCCCCCACCGCCGCCGGCCAATTTGTGATGGCGCCACGGTGTCTCTGCCACGATCTTGTCCGGCGACCAGAAACCGCCGATACTGCCCATGAGCGCCATCTGCAGCTCGCCAATGATCCGCTGCTTGACGACCCAATGGGCGGCGCGCACGCTCTCAACCTGGCGCACGTTCTCGAAGAGACCGAGCGTCAATCCGCCCGCTTTGGCTGCATCTACCAGCATCCGGCCCGCCTTGACGGTGATGGTCAGCGGCTTTTGCACCAGCAGATGTTTCCCCCGTTCCAGCGCATAGAGGCCCACCTGATGATGCATCAAGAGCGAGGTAAAATCATTGACCGCGTCGACCTGGCCGGAATCGATCAGCTCGCGATAGTCGGTGAAGATGGCTACTTCAGTCTCCGGCTGAAAGTCGCTCAGATAGGTATGGGGCGCAGCGAGCGGATCACCCGTTTCCGGGGCCAGCACCGGCGGGCGGGGCGGTGGCCCTTCACCCCGCTTGCGAAACATGAGCGCATCGTTGGGGTTGCGGGCGCAGAGCGCCGTGATGCGAAAATTGTCAAAGCCAGCCTCGCGCAACTCGCGATAAGCCTGCAGATGGGCATTCAATATCCGCCCACAACCGACAATACCAATACGGATCATGGGTTCTCCTTCAATGGACGGTAGACGGTGGACGATGGCGCTACTCCTAGTATGCCTGGCCTACTGCGTGAGGAGGGCAATCGCCCATCGTCTATCGTCTAATATGACCTGCCAAAAATGGCGATTTGTGTTGCCTGCTTGCCCGTGTAAAAGCAGACACCGCTGCCGCCGGGCGGGTCGAGCGGGATGCAGCGGAGCGTCGCTCGGGTCTCTTCCTGGATGCGCTTTTCGTCAGCGCTGCTGCCGGCCCACCAGACCCGTGCGAATCCTTTGTTCACCGCCTCTTTGAACTCCTCATAATTCGCCGGTTCAAGCGTGTTTTCATCACGGAATTGGCTCGCTCTATTCAGCAGCGCAGTATGAATCTGGCGCAGCAGATCAGGCGCCACGGCCGCCAGTTGGTCGCGGGCGATGGATTGCTTCCCCTCTCGTCCGCGCTGGTCGCGGCGAGCCAGAACCAGCGCCTTGTTTTGTACATCGCGCGGGCCGATCTCGATACGCATGGGGACGCCCTTGAGCTCCCAGTCGTTGAATTTGAAACCGGGCGATAGCTGCTCGCGGCGGTCGATCTTGCTGCGTATCCCCAGGTCGCCCAACTCCTGGTGGACGCTTTCGGCGGCGGCCAGCACTGTGCTCTTTTCGCTGTCGCTCTTGTAGATCGGCACGATGGCACACTGGATAGGCGCCAGCCGCGGCGGCATGATGAGCCCTGCATTGTCCCCGTGCGTCATGATAATGGCGCCGATAAAGCGCGTACTCAATCCCCAGGAAGTAGTCCAGCAAAACTGCCAGTCGTTGTTGGTATCCTGATATTTGATGTCAAAGGCCTTGGCAAAATTTTGCCCCATAAAGTGCGATGTGCCTGACTGAAGCGACCGTCCATCGCCCATCATCGCTTCGATGGTGAGCGTCATTTCGGCCCCGGCAAAACGCTCGTTCTCCGACTTTTCGCCTCGAATCACCGGGATTGCCGCATCGTTGATGGCGAAGTCGGCATAGACATCCAACATCTGGCGTGTTTCGGCGATGGCTTCTTCGGCGGTGGCATGGGCCGTGTGCCCCTCCTGCCAGTAGAATTCGAGGGTGCGCAGAAAGAGCTTGGTGCGCATCTCCCAGCGCACGACGCTGTTCCACAGGTTGAGCAGAATGGGGAGGTCGCGGTAACTCTGTACCCACTTGGCATAGGTGTGGCCGATGATCGTCTCGGACGTGGGGCGTACGGCCAGGGGTTCGGCCAACTCCTCACCGCCGCCGTGGGTGACGACAGCCAGTTCGGGCGCAAACCCCTCCACATGTTTGGCCTCCTTCGCCATAAAGCTGAGGGGAATAAACATGGGGAAGGCGGCATTTTCATGGCCGGTGGCCTTGAAGCGCCGGTCCAGCGCCTGTTGGATGTTCTCCCAGAGCGCCCAACCATAGGGGCGGACGATCATGGTGCCGCGCACCGGGCCATAGTCGGCCAGTTCGGCTTTGAGCACCAGTGAGTTATACCACTCGTTAAAATCTTCTTCTTTTGAAACTAGAAAATCGCTCGATGACATTTTGGGTTTGGATCTCCTTTAGCGTGGCACGTGATACGTAATACGTGATGCGTAA
>QEUW01000377.1 GCA_003577005.1 Chloroflexota bacterium
ACCTCCGGGAGGTGACCGGAGACAACCTGATTTGTCGAGCATTCATCCGGTCACCTCCCGGAGGTCTTATCGAAATGTAACGTTGTCGAAATAGATAGATCGGAGTAGTGAGTGACTAGTCCAGTTCGCATTCCGAGAAAGGGCGAACGAGTCATACTAACGAAGAAGCGTCGTCGCCCTTTCCCGGAATGCGAACTGAGCAAAATCAGTACTCATGCTGAACTCTCTGTGAAGCGCTTTTTGTTCTTTTTTAGACCTTTTACTGTTTGGTGCTACCCCACTGTAGTCACCATCACCCAAAACGGTGATTTCCCCACGGCGTAGTCTTGCAGCGGGTGCAGCGCGCCGGTTGCCGGTTCGACGCGGTAGGCGGTCATGCGGTCAGCAGCCTCGCCGGCGCAGTAGAGATAAGCACCACTCGGGTCGATGTTGAAGGAGCGCGGGCTGGGCGGGACAGCAAAGTAACCGAAGGGGCTGAGCGCGCCGCTTGCGTCGATGTTGAACCCGGCAATGCTGTCGTGCCCCCGATTGGAGGCATAGAGCCACTTGCCGTTGGGGTGTACTTCCACATGCGCCGTGTAGCCGCCCTCGGTATAATCCGCCGGTAACGTCGAAATGTTCTGGAAGATCGTCAGCGCGCCCCGTTCGGCGTCGAAGCGATGGGCGGTCACCGTGTTGCCCTGTTCGTTCACAATATAGGCGACATCCCCCTGTGGGCGGAAACAGATGTGGCGCGGGCCGGTGTTCCCGTCGGGCGGCAGCAGTTCGGCGGGGTCATTGGGTGTGAGCCAGCCAGAGTCGCTATCGAAGCGAAACTGGCTTGTCTTGTTGGTCGGGCAGACGTGGGGGACAAAGACAAAGCGTTCCTGCGCCACACCCACCGCATGGGCCTTTTCTCCTGTATTGGCATATTGCACCAGCTCGCCGATTGCGCCGTCCGCACCCAGCCGGTGTACGGTAATTCCACCGCCGGTATAATAGGCGGTCAGCAGGAAGCGTCCCCTCTGGTCGGTGATAAGATGGGCCGGGGTCTCGATCCCTGGGTCTATCTTGTTGATCAGCGTGAGATCGCCCGAAGTTGGATCAAACGCAAAGCTCGCCAGGGTCGTCGATTCCACGTGACCATCATAGAGCACGCGGCCATTCGGATGGAGCCAGAGCGGACCCGAAGGGCCATACGCAGCGCTTGTCGAGCGCAGGTGGAGCGCACCCGACTGGGAGTCGAGATCATAGAGTTTGATCGCTTCGTCGCCGGTCAGCGAGACAAAAAGGACGGTGCGGCGGTTGTTGGATTGGGTCATCGGTTTGGCTCCTGTCCTGTATAGTAGAAAAGCTGGCAACAGCGGTTTGTACACGGATTATTGTCGGCTCAGTGGTTGTCACTTCGCACGAGCGGCTAATTAATCGTGCAAACCAAAGCCTGGTTCTGCGGGCAGCGGATAGGTATCATTTGTCGAGGAGTACACTAGGTCCGGTTGACATTTCAGCCTGCACAGCGGTGCGATGCACTTTCCAAGTGCGTTGCACCTGAGACGTGCATCGCACCTGGCAGGTGCAACGCACGTGCGCACCCCGGCCGGGTCATGCGCTGCTGGACAAATGTCAACAGGATCTAGCCGCAGGCAAGCATCACTTGATCCCCGTCAGGGTAATCCCCTGGACGAAATAACGCTGGGCCGAGATATAGACCAGCAACACCGGCACAATACTAAGCGTCGATGCGGCCATGAGCAGGTTGACCTGGGTGAAGTATTCGCCCTGGAAGAGGGCCAGCCCGACCGGCAAGGTCTGCAACCGGATCGAGGTGATAAAGATGAGCGGCCCGAACAGGTCGTTCCACGATTCGAGGAAGGTAAAGACACCGACCGCGGCCAGCGCCGGTTTCACCTGGGGCAACATGATCCGCCAGTAGATGCCAAACAGCGAGGCGCCGTCGATCTTGGCGGCGTCTTCGAGTTCCTGTGGCATGGTCTTGAAGAACTGGCGCATGAGAAAGGTGGCGTAGACGGGTGTCAACACCCGCGGCACCCAGAGCGGATAGTGGGTGTCGAGCCAGCCGATGTCACGGAAGATGATATATTGGGGAATGAGATAGACGATGCCCGGGATCATGGCCGTCGAGAGCAGCACCGAGAAAGCCAGGTCGCGCCCGGCGAAGCGCACACGGGCAAACGAAAAGGCCGCCAGCGAGGTGACAAAAAGCAACCCAACCACGTTGAAGATCGCCAACTTGACGCTGTTGAAAAACATGGTCAGGATGATCCCCGTCTGCACCAGGTAGAGATAATTTTGCCACTGGGGAACTTTCGGGAGGATTGTAGGCGGCAACGTCATCAGCTCGGCTTCGGTCTTGAGCGATGCGCTCAGCATCCACAGCAGCGGCAGCAGGAAGAGCAGCGCCAGCCCCAACATGATGAGGTGGAAAATCAGCGACACGGCTGTGCGCTGCACCATGAGGGCCCACGACCGTTCGGTCTTGTGCTGTCTCTGCTTGGGAGATACGTTTCCCACACTGGCAAGTTCGGTCATGGCAAGGTTCCAACGGCTGTCCGTACGTTTCTGTCATGCCCGGCAAACTGACAAAGGATGCCTAGATCCATTGTCCCTCTTGAGTAGAGGGTTACTCATAAAAGACCCAACGCTTCTGTAAGCGCCACTGGACCAGCGTAAAGAGGGCGATGATGGCAAAGAGCACCCACGCCATCGCCGAGGCGTAGCCAAGCCGCCCAAACGAGAACGCATTCTGGTAGAGGTAGTGAATGTAGACGTTGGTGGCATTGGCCGGCCCACCCTGGGTCATCACATAGATCAGGCCAAAGACCTGGAACGACGAGATAAACTGGGTGATCAACAAGAAAAAGAGCGACGGCGTCAACAACGGCACGGTCACATGACGGAAGCGACGCAGCGCACTGGCACCGTCGAGTTTGGCGGCTTCATAGAGCGATTCGGGAATTCCTTGCAGGCCGGCGAGCAGGATCAGCATGGGGTAGCCAACATGCTGCCAGACGCCGACGACGATCACGGCGGGCATGGCCCACACCACGCTGGTCAACCACGATGGTCCTTTGACCCCGACGAGTGACAGCAGCCAGTTGATCAACCCTACATCCGGCGCATAGAGCCAAAACCAGACCAGGCTGATCGCTACAGTGCTGGTGACATTGGGCGCAAAGTAAGCTGTGCGATACCAATAGGAGCCGCGCATGGGCCGGTTGCAGAGCAAGGCCAGCAGCAAGGCCAGCGAGATGCTCAGCGGAATCGACCCCAGCGTATAGTAGGCTGTGTTGCGCAGGGTGAGGCGGAAGAAGCGGTCGCTGGTAAAGAGACGCACATAATTGTCGGCGCCAATAAAACTAGGCTCGTTCAACCCGGTCCAGTCAGTTAGCGAGGCAAAGATGGAAACCAGGATCGGATAGAACTGAAAGAAGCCGACACCAAAGACCACCGGCAGGATAAAGAGCCAACCAAAGAGATTCTCTTCTAGGCGCATGCGCGAAATGCGCAAAGGGCGTAGCTGGGTCCGTGCGGTAATTGCCATGAACCGCACTCCTTTTTGGAAATGGATCAATCGTCCAGAGTAATTGCGAATAATCCTTAATCGACAGTAGCTGGCTGCTCCAGAACCTACTCACCTACTTGGTCTAGATACAGCAGGAACACAGAGGTCGCAGAGAAGCCTCAGAGAACGCAGAGAGACTGCTCTAGAATCTTCTCAATCTCTCTGTGTTCTCCGTGTCTTCTCCGTTTTCTCTGTGTTCCTGTTGTATCTTCATCATCCAGATCGGCTAAATTTCGCCGGCCAGGGCGCGCTCGACCTCTTCGCGAATCCCGCCCAGGGCATCTTCAGCGCTGGACTGGCAGGTGTAAACCAGTTCCAGTTCACCCCGATAGAAGGAGCGGGCGCGCTCGATATAAGCCGAGAAATTCTCTGTCACCGAATTCTCCAGGGCATCAATGACCAGTTCGATGTGTTCCGGTGGTTGGTCGCCGTTGTTCTCAACCATGTATGTGGCCATCTCGCGCAGCGGGGGGATAAAAGCCCCAGAGTCGGCAAAGATCTTCGCCCCCTCGGGGCCACTCATGTAGCTGAGCAGATCCCAGGCGCCGTCGGGGTTTTGGGAAACGATGGGGACGCAAAAACAGACAATAGTGGCAATCGACTTCTGGTCTTCCTCCCCTGGCGACGGGGCAATATCCCAGACAAATTCGGTGGCATTCTGGCGCATGTAAGGAGCGACACCAAAGACGTTGAAATACATACCCAGTTGGCCGGCGGCAAAGAGCTGGTTGGGGGCGCCGCTGCGTGTCACCACGCCCCATTCCGGTTGGACCCCATGAACGCAGGTCAAGTCCGCAACCCACTGGATGGCCTCAACCGATTTGGGATTGGCCAGCGTAAATTCAGCGCCATCAAAGGAGTAGATGCCGCTAGGTTCCCCATTCGCCACCGGAAAAACGGTCTCGAAACCGGTCGCGCTGTAGACCAGCGCCCCCCACCGTTCGCCTTCGACGGTCAACGCCTGTGCGGCTTCCAAGAAGTCGGCAAACTTCCAGTTCTCATCGGTCCAAGTGGTTGGCGGCAGCGGAACGCCCGCCTCTTCAAACATGGTTTTGTTGTAAAAAACTACGGTGGGCTGGCAGCCGACGCTCCAGGCCGTGTACTCACCGGTTGGTTGGCGTGGGAAGTCGTAGACGGTTTTGAAGTATTCCTCGCCCGTGATCCCATCGCGTTCGAGAAACGGCGTCAAATCCAGCAACGTCTTTTCATACGTGTAACCGCGCACAAAGTCATCGTTGATGCGCATGATGTCGGGTGCAGTGCCGCCGGCAATCATGGTGCGCATCCTGGTCTCATAATCCTGCGCTGGCGATGGCTGTACTTCGACCTGGACCCCCGTTGCCTCGCTGTAGGCGTTGATCACTGTCTCGAACGGAGTGCCGCCGATCTCATCCCAGTTCATGAGTGAGACCGACTGGCCCTCGGCGGCGGCTTCGCCACCGGTCGCTGCCCCACTCTCAGCCGGAGCACCCGGCGCAATGGCGGGGGCGCAGGCGACCAACACGGTTGCGCCCGCAGCCCAGGCGGCGCCGTGTAGAAACTGGCGGCGGGATAATCGCTTGTCATTCATCCTCGGATTCTCCTTTGGTGCGTTGTGGAACGTTTCGTGGCAGTGAGAGACAATTGGACGCTCGTTATACCGAATCCTTCTGTTCACTTTAGGTATGCATTTAATCACTCATGCGAACCAAAACCCGGTTCTTCGGGCAGCGGATAGCAGCCGTCCACCAGGCGGATGGATGAACCTTCGGGCAACAGACCGCTTTCCATAAACAGCGTGTTGGGCAGCGCCGCCAACAGATGCAGGTGAACCCCACCCCCGTGCGAGGCGTACGGAATGTTGAAGGCGTCAGCCATCAACCCGATCTCCAGACACTCGGTCAGACCGCCGGCGCGGCGCAGGTCGGGCTGCACAATATCCACGGCGCGGCGGACAAAGAGGTCGCGGAACTGGCGTTTGCCATAGTTGTTTTCGCCCGACGCAATGGGGATGGTCAGGGCGTCGGCCAGGAGCGCCAGCCCCTCGGTGTCGTCGGCGCGCAGCGGTTCTTCGAACCAGTAACAGCCCATCTCTTCGTAGACCCGGCCGCGGCGCAACGCCTCGTTGACCGAGAAGACTTGGTTGGCATCCACCATCACCAACCCCTTGTCGCCGACAACAGATTGCACGGCTTCGATACGGGCGATATCCTCCTGCAAGGTGGGCGCACCCACTTTCATTTTGACGCCGCAAAAGCCCTGTTCCATCGCCTTTTCGGTGATGCGTTTGAGTTCATCAATGGGATAGTTGAGCCACCCCGCCATCGAGTAGGCCGGCACGCGGTCCCGCTGGGCGCCCAGCAACCGCCACACCGGCTGTTCCAGCGCCCGGCCCATGAGGTCCCACAAGGCGATGTCGATACCGGCGATGCCAAAAAGGGCGAGGCCATGCGAACCGTGATAGTCGGTCAACTTCCACAGCTTGTCGCGAATCCTGCGGATCAGAAACGGGTCCTCGCCGAGAATGGCCGGGCCGAGGATGCCGTTGACCAGATGCGCCAACACATCGGGCGCCTTGTCCACTCGTCCAAAATAGGTGGTGCTGCGCCCGCGGATGCCTTCGCTGCTCTCGATGGTGATCTGGCACAGACCGCGAGTATCGAGCGACTGGAGCGCATCCCGGTGCGGGTGCGCACGTGGCTCGGATGTGGCCGTTGCCTCTACACGCGTGATTTTCATGGCGCGTTCTTCCTCGCTTATGGGGTTGATCAAACTTTTGGGAATGCAGGGAGACAGATGCACGCTGCGTCTTCAGCACCTGACTGCACACCATTCATTATACCGATTATCCGGGTATCAGCAAGGGATGGAGCCGATGGTGGCGCTTTCGTTTGTAGGTGGGCATGGGTAACACCCCGGAATAGCATAGCAAGACTCGAGAAAGGTACAAATCACGATTATTACAATCGTGATTTGTACC
Organism: Chloroflexota bacterium; assembly: GCA_003577005.1. The sequence goes on from QEUW01000377.1 coordinate 6,522, forward strand.
TATAAACGAAAGAGGGAACGACCGTATGATTGATTTCTTCAAGACAAAAAGATGTGCTATCCTACATCACATAAGATGTCTTATTACGAAAGGAGGTCAGATGGCGCGTTATGCATTGAATCTTCCGGCGCAGCTCAAGCGAGAGGCGGAGCTATTGGCCAGCGAGCAAGGGGTCTCGCTGAATCAATTTATTTTGTGGTCGGTTTCGGAAAAAGTAGGCGGGTTGAAAGAGAGCCTGGATGACCCGCGCTTTCCGCAGATCAGCTACCGGCGGGGTAGCAGCGGCATTCCTCAGCCCACTATTCGCGGGACCGGCATTCGTGTGCAGACGGTTGTCATTGCGGCGCAGCAGTGGCAGATGGCGCCCGACGAGATCGCCGAGGCGTATACCCTAACGCCCGGCCAAGTGCGGCAGGCGCTGGCGTTCTACGAGGTACACAGGCAGGAGACCGATGCCGCCATTGCTGCCGAAAAAGAAGCCGAAGAAGAGTGGGTGAGGCCAGATGCCCAGACCGCGCCTGCACCTGGACGCTGACACCTCGATTAAGGCGTTGCAGCAGGCGCTGGTCGCCAGAGGCCACGATGTGACCCGAACGCCGGTGGATTGGATGCCGCTCGACGCCAGCGATGAACGACAACTCTTGGGGGCGACCGCGCAGGGCCG
>QEUW01000378.1 GCA_003577005.1 Chloroflexota bacterium
GCTCGACCCCAACACTACCCTGGTGGCGGGGAGCGTGCAGACGACCGGCGGTACGGTGACGAGAGGCAACAACAGTGGCGACAGGAGCATCGAGATCAATATCGGTACCCTGGCTGCTGGCGCCCAGGTCGAGATCTCGTACCGGGTGGTGGTCAACAACCCCTTCCCGGCAGGGGTGCTGCAGGTGAGCAACCAGGGTGTTGTCGCCAGCAACGAACTGCCTGCCATCCCCACCGATGACCCCGACACACTGAACGCATCCGACCCGACGGTGACACAGGTGCTCTCCGGCGGCGCCCCCAAGGCGGTGACGCTGGTCCGCTTCACCGCCACCTGGCAGGGTGACCACATGCTCATCGAGTGGGAGAGTGCGGTCGAGCTTGATGTCTTTGGCTTCCGTCTCTACCGCAGCGCCAGCGGCCAGCGCAGCGAGGCCGTGCTGGTCACGCCGGAGATCGTGGTCAGCCAGGGCGATGGCGGTGGGAGCTACCAGGTGGTCGACCGGGAGGTGGTGGCCGGTAGCACCTACACCTACTGGCTGGTGGAGGTGACCTTGAGTGGCGAGAGCAACGATGCTGCTAGCGTCACTGCCCTCGCCAGCAGTGACCACCTCTTCTTGCCCCTGGTCAGCCGCTAGAGTGAGTAGGAGGTGGTGACGGCGAAGCCGCCGGGTAAGGTGAGAAGTTACCATTGTCGCCGTCAAGACCTCCGGGAGGTGACCAGAAATACTCTGGTCACCTCCCGGAGGTCAGATTGGATCGGTCACACGAAGTCTCGTTGTAGTATTAGAACCTGTTTGAATAGGCGCCACCCTGGTGCGTGTACCTGCAAGGTGCGTTGCACCTTTGAAGCACCCGGCGGCCCCAGGTACACGCACGCTCCGAGTACACGCACCGAGCCTTTTCAAACAGGCTCTTAGTAAATGAACCATGTCCATGTATATCCAACGACTCGTCTTCCTGCTGGCGTTCTGTGGTCTATTGGCTGGTGCTGTCCCTGTTCGCGCCTGGGCTCAGACAGAAGCGGCGTCCCCGACGGCTACTGCTCGCCTGCACTGGCGCGAGGAGCAGGATGGCGTGCGGCTGGAATGGTCCCTTGGCGGCGATCACGATGGGCCGGTCGCCCTCGCTGCGGCGACTGCTGCGCTGGCGCAACTGCCGCTGGTAGCGCACGCCGGCTACCGCCTGCCGCTTCAGATCCAGTTGCTGGCTTTGCCTGACGATGTGGAATTCACGTACCATATCGAGTTCCTAGCGACACAGCCATGGACAGAACCCATCCAAACAGCAGCGCCCCAAGTGCCTCCCGCCCTGGCCGAGGGTGTACCCCGTATTGAGGTGGACCAGCCGCCAGCTCTGCCAGATACACCGCTCTTTGTCTTGCGCGAGGGGCGGATGAGAGGCCAGCGGCTGGCGGTGGTGGCCTTGAGCCTGCTTTATGAAGAGGGGGGAACCACCCGGCTGATCACGCGTCTCACGGCGCGGCTGCCCGGCCGGCCGGTCTCCGAACAGGAGATCCTGTCTGCGCAATTGGCCACTCCTCGCACGCCCGTAAGGGAAGCGAGGGGCGCCTCCCCGGCGCCGGCCAACCCGGCAGCCTGGCGTCAAGTTGTCAAGATCCATGCCAGCCAGCCGGGCCTCCAGCGCGTTGGCGGCGTGTCCTTGCTGGAGGCGGGGCTCGGTGCAGGCGCCGACCTCGACAAGCTCCACTTGCGGTACGAGGGGGAGGCGGTGGCGCTAGAGGTTCGGGACGGCGACGGTAAGCTCGACCCGGCGACGGAGTTGCGTTTCTATGCCCCGCCTTCGCCCCACAGTATGCAGGTCGGCGACCGCTGGAATGCCACCGCGGCCTACTGGCTGACGCTGGAATCAACCCTAGGGACGCGCATGGCCGCGCGCACGGTGACGCCAGGCGACGCCCCCGTGCGCACCACGGCGTTAGAGTCTGGCGTCTGGGAGGACAACCGGCTCTACGAATCGACCATGCCGGGCGTCGACGGCGACCATTGGTTTGCGGCGGTCTTGCGGGCCCTACCAGCACCGGCAGGCGCTGGGGCTTATGAAGCGGCGGTTGCCCAGGTGGCGCTGGAGACGTTCTTACCACTAGCCCGCACACCAGACACAACCGCCGTCTTGACGATCACTGGGAGTACGCGCACCACCGGCCCGCACGAACTGGCCGTCGGGGTGGGAGCCGTTCGCACCAACCTGTCATGGTCCAGCGCCAACCATTACCAATCCTGGCAGCAGACCCTGATGGTCACCGAACCAGCGACCAGCATCCAACTCGAACTGCTGGCCGGCGCCGTACCCAGGGACATTCGCCTGGACAAGGTCTACTGGCAGCAGCCGGTAACGCTCGACTTTGGGGGCAAAGGCGCCCACTTCCAGGGGGTGGCGGGGGTCTGGCGCTATACGCTCACCGCGCTCCCCGCCAATGGCTCGCTCTACGATGTGACCGACCCGCGCCAGCCACAACAATTGGTGTTGAGCTGGGGCGCTGCACTCACGTTTGAAGATGGGCCAGCCCCCCGCGCCTATGTGGTGGCCGGGCCAGGCACCGTGCAGACCCCCGCCGTGAGCCGCCACACGCCGCTCTCGTTGCCGCTCTCGGCGGGGGCGGATGTGATCTATGTGGCGCCAGACCGCTTTCATGCCGGCCTGGCGCCGCTGGCGGCCCACCGGCAGGCGGCGGGGTATGAGGTGGTGGTAGTCGATGTGCAAGAAGTCTACGATGCCTGGAGCTTTGGCCAGATTGACCCAGAGGCCATCCGCAGCCTCTTGCGCCACGCGGTGGAGAAGTGGTCGCCGGCTCCCATCGCTGCGGTGTTGGTGGGCGATGCCACCCTCGACCCGCACAACTATCTGGGGCAGAACAACCTCCAGCTCTTGCCCGCCTATCTGGCCTATGTTGACCCCTGGCTGGGGGAGGTGGCCTGCGAGAGCTGTTTTGCCCAACTGGATGGGGAGTCGCCCTTCGACCCCAACGCAGATGCCGGCTTCCTGCCCGACATCTGGCTGGGACGCTTCTCGGTACAGGACGAGGTGCAATTGAGCCACGTCGTCAACAAAATTCTCCACTACGAAACGGCTCCGGCACCCGGTCCCTACACCAGCCTCTCGGTGGCCGACAACTACATCCAGCCCACAGGCGAAAAGGACCCGGCCGGCGATTTTGCCCACTTTCAGGATCTGGTTGTTGTGGGCGATCCGGACCGACAGCTGCCCCCGCTCCAGTCGAGCCGGCTGCCGGCGGTGCGGCTCTACTACGACCCCCGCCCCGGCGGCGTCACCGATCCCTGGCGCGAACCCGATGCTGTGCGCGCCAGACAGCGGGTGATCGACGCCTTCCAGCGGGGGCCGCGGCTGGTGACGTACAATGGTCACGCCAACCACTTCCAGTGGGCATCCACTCTGCGCGAGCTGCCGCAACCCTATCTTTTCGGCACAAATGACATCTTCTTGTTACACAACTGGGACAATCTGTCCATCCTCCTGGAGATGACCTGCCTGACCAGCCAGTTTGTCCATGTCTCTGCCTCCGGCACCACCATCGATGAACGCTTCCACCGCCACCCAGAGGGCGGCGCGGTGGCGGTCTGGGGCTCAGCCGGCTATACCCTGGCCTATGGGCAGCATGCGCTCTTGCAAGGCTTTCACGGCCGCTTGTGGCGCGAGCCGCTGGCGCAAGTACGGCTGGGCGAACTGGTCGAAGCCGGCTATCTGGCCCTCTTCGCCACGCAGAGCTGCTGCCAGGAGACGAGGTGGGTCTATCTGCTGTTGGGCGACCCTCTCACCCCGGCGCTGGTGTGGGGTGGGGTGAGAGGTGGCGAGCCCATCTACCTGCCGCTGGTGCAGCGCTAGCACCCGAACGCATCCTCCCCTGAGAAGCTGCCAAGAGCCGCCTCGCCTCTCATAGGCAGAGATGCTGCACCTTGCCGGCGTATGATTCAAGAAAAGAGCGTACTTATGTCTCAGCCTATTCGCATTCTCCTCGCTGATGACCAACCACTCATCCGCCACGCCCTCCGTACCCTGCTCGATGGCGAATCTGATCTGGAGATCGTGGGCGAGGCGGGCAACTTCCTGGAGACCATCCAGTTCACCCGGCTGCTCCAACCTGACCTGGTGCTCTTGGATCTCGCCCTCTGTGACGACAAATGCGCCGAACTGCTGGCCAGCCTCCACCGCCAGCAGCCGGCTGTCCGCATCGTCATCCTTACCACCATCGAAGATGAGGAGGTGATCGCGCAGGCGCTCCAGGCCGGTGTGGCCGGTTATCTGCTCAAATCTGTCGCCCCGTACGACCTCATCCAGGCGCTGCGCGCTGCAATCATGGACGGGGTACCCCTCCATCCGCGCATCGCCAGCCGGGTCTTGCGTCGCCTCAACCACCCGCCCGCCAAGTCCCAGGCAAAGCTGACGGCGCGTGAACAGGAGATCCTCCAACTCCTCGCCCAGGGTTACACCAACCAGGAGATTGCCCACAAGCTGGTCATCACCCAGTATACCGTGCGCTCGCATGTCTGTCGCATCCTCAAGAAGCTCAACCTGGCCAACCGCACCCAGGCTGCGCTTTACCTTGTTCGTCGCCAGCAGGCGAGCGGCTGTTCGCTTGAGCACTCGCCAGGTCAAAGGTTTGAGTAGGCTCTAGGTGCTCAAATCAGCCACACCAACCGGGCTCGACAACCCTAAGCATCTTCATCACATCACGCGCAACTGATGCGAGTGCAACCTCGCTCTCAACCATCTCCTCTGATGTTTGCTGCAGCGCGAGGACAGTTGGGGTGCGGTTTCCGATTTGGTTTTCTTGTCTGGCACGGCGTTTTCTTTTCATAGAATTTGACACATCAGATGCATCGCATATACTTTGGTCCTATTCGAACATCCGTGCTATAATGCTGTTGGTCGCCTACAAAGGAGGAAGTGACGACATGAATGCCAATGCTTTTCGCCATTTCTACGACTACCACTTCGCCGAAAACCGCAAGCTATGGGACAGTTATGTCACGTCCCTCTCCCAGGAACAGTTCACGCAACCTGTGGGCTATTCTCATGGCTCTGTTCGCGATCAACTCGTTCATCTTATGAGCGTGGATGAATCATGGTTTAGCGAACTACGCGGCGTCGAACCCTCAGAACCGTTTCCCCCCGCTGACTTTGACGACCGGGAAATCATTCGCGCACACTGGGACGGCGTTGAGCAGAGCATGCGCGATTATCTGGCAGAATTGCGGGACGATATGTTATTCGACAAGCCGATAGAAGAACCAGAAGAAGACAAAGACCTCAGCGTGTGGCAAGTGCTTCTCCATGTAGTCAATCACGGCACCGATCATCGTGCCCAACTGCTCAGAATCCTCAACGATCTGGGAGTCAAGACAACGTCTCAAGATTATATCTTCTACGTCTACGACCACGTGTAAGGGAGAGTCATCAGGAGGCTTCAAATGGATGCGCATTGGAAAAACAGCCTGTGGCAGCAGTTCGGGGCTGCCATTGACACGCTCAACGATGCCCTGCACGCCTGCCCCGACCACCTGTGGCGTGAGCGTTTATGGGATGATCCAACGGATGCGCCGGAATACACTGAGTTCTGGTTTATCGTCTACCATTCGCTTTTCTGGCTCGACCTTTACTTATCCGGCTCGCGAGAAGGTTTTGCGCCTCCGGCCCCGTTTATCGCTGGGGCGCTGCCTGAAAAGCCGTATACCAAAGACGAACTCCAGGCCTATCTCGATCATTGCCGCCAGAAATGTCAGGCGACGATTGAAGCCCTGACCGGTGAAACGGCTCAGCGGCGTTGCCGGTTTGTGTGGGGTGAACTCAGTTTCCTGGAATTATGTCTATACAACATGCGCCATGTTCAGGAACATGCGGCACAGTTAAACTTCGTGATCGGGCAGAGAGGAGGTTCAGCTCCGGACTGGGTCATCAAGGCCAGGGGTAGAGCCACATCATGCTGACCATCAACATCGACACGGCCCGTCGCCTCATTCTCGGCAAGCAAGGCTTGTGGCCTGGGCGGCGCTGGCGCGGTATCCAGGGCGCGGAGCAGGCCATGCGTGCGATGGAGTACCTGCAACTCGACCCGTTGCAAATCATCGCTCGCAGCCAGGACATCAAACTGCACAGCCGCGTGCTCGATTACACACCTGGCCTGTGGGAGGAGGTGGCCTATCAGCAGCGCAAGTTCTTTGACTGGGGTGGCTGGCTGGCCGTACGACCCATGGACGAACTGCCACACTGGCGCGTAGTCATGCGCCGCGAGCGCGATGGCGAGCCCGATACCGACACGCGAATCCACAAAATGGGCCGCGACCACGCCGATACTATCGTCGAAATGCGCGCCATCTTGCACGAGCGCGGCATCGTGAACAACCGCGACTTCGAGATGGCGACGCGGACGCGAACGCAAAGTTACCGTGGCCGCAAGGACAGCGCGCTGGCTTTGTATTATCTGTGGCGCACCGGCGAAGTGATGACGCACCACCGCGAAAACTTCGAGCGCGTCTACGCCCTCACGGAAACGGTCGCGCCGGCGCATTTCCTCTGCGAAAGCGACGAGACCGAGGCGGACCGCTTTCTGATCAAGAAGGAAATTAGCTTCTCCGGCCTGTCGCGGCTGAACCGTACGAGTGATGCGTTTCAACGCGGTGTGCCATTTAGCAAAGCGAAGCAGCTACGCGAGACGATGTTGGCTGACGGCGACATCATCGAGGTGCAGGTTGAAGGTTGGAAGGCGATGCACTACGTACTCGGGAGCGACGCCGAGCTTCTGCGCGATCTGAGCGCAGGACGCGTGCCGGAGGCGTGGAAACCGTTGGAGACGACCACGGCGGAAGAGGTCATCTTCCTTGCTCCGCTCGATCCCGTCAGCGCGCGCGGGCGAGCCAAAGTCTTATTTGGCTTCGACTACGTGTGGGAGGTCTACAAGCCGGAGCGCCAGCGTCGGTTCGGCTACTACACGTTGCCGATTTTGTGGGGCGACCGGCTCGTCGCGCGTTTCGACAGCAAACTCGACCGGGCGACCAACACGTTCGTCATCCTGGGTTTTTGGTTGGAAGATGAGGCCCTCGGCAAAGATGAGGCATTTGCCGAGGCATTGGCTGGCGGGTTTGCGCGCTTCGTTACCTTTCTCGGCGCGAGCAAGCTGGATGCAAAGG
>QEUW01000379.1 GCA_003577005.1 Chloroflexota bacterium
GGGAGTTTTGCCCCGGCCCAATACCTGCGCCGTCACGGGTACCTAGATCCAACTTGCCCGCATAGAGGCGTGCAGTTGGCAATCCGGGCTGGTCATGGTGGGGTAAACTTTTCCTCTCGTGGTTCGACTCCATCCGTCTGAGGTGTTTGCGTTAGCGAACGGTAGAGCAACACTGGCACAGCCGCGCGGTTGATTATATGTTGCGCCACACTCCCCAACAAGACGCGGGCCAACCCGGTGCGCCCGTGGGTGGTCATGGCTACCAGGTCGACCTTCTCATCCTTGATAAACTGCTCGATCTCGGTGGCCGGGTCGCCAAAGCGGACAGCGGTAGTGACAGTAAAGCCGGTATGGGTCAGGTAGCGGATATGCATCTGCATCGAACTGACAAAGCCAGCTTCGATGGATGCTGCCTCCTGGTCGGCATAGATGGTCAAGTCGGGGTTGTCGGGTTCGCCCAGTTGCACCATGCTCGGCGGTTCAGAGACATATAAGAGCACAATATTCGTCTCGTGTGGTCTCAGAAAGCGAGTTACATAGGGCAAGATCTGAAGGCTGAAATCGGAACCGTCGACAGGAATCAAAACTTTGTTGATGTTCATGAGGGTCTCCCTAACGAACGGTCTGGTCATGATAATAAAAGGCTCGAAGGACGCGCCGCCCTTCGAGCCTGGTGCGTATACACTTCCTACCCGCCGAGGAGTCTAGGCGGACAGGCGTCAGTGCAGACAATGCCCCTATTTCTTGCCGCCGCCATTGGTAGGAATGGCTTTGACAGCAATCTTGCGGGGTTTGTCCGCTTCGCTCTTGGGCAAGCGCACGGTGAGAACACCGTCTTCATTGCGAGCCTCGATCATGTCGGCCTTTACGGCTGTGGGCATAGCCAGGCTGCGCATGAAGCTGCCAAAGTGGCGCTCACGCTGGTGGTAATTCTCTTCCTTGACTTCCTTCTCTTCCTTCACCTCGCCCTTGATGGTCAGGACATTATTTTGTAATGTCACCTCGACATCTTCGGGTTTGACACCCGGCAGCGACGCCTTGACGATATAGGCATCCTCCTCTTCCGCCATATCAACGGCAGGGACGAACTCGTCCAGACGCCACGGCAGTGCGAGACGTGGCTCAAAGGGTTCCTCAAAGAAGCGATCCAGCGTTCTGCGCAGGGCAGTCATCTCGCGCCAAGGATCCCAACGGGTCAAGGTTGTCATCGTTTGCCCTCCTTTTGAGCGCTCTTACACGAGACGCACCATCGACCATTTGACATATACCGCAAGTGAGCGCTGGCTCACACTCTCCAGTATACACCGTGCATCTATCAGGATCGACAGTCATTGGACGAGCCGGTCAACTGGTCACATGGCGAGTGATTTACCTGCCTACCTGACCAGGGGCAACCAACACAGGCATCCCACAGGCGTTTGAAGGAGGGCGAAATAAGCTCCGCGGGTTCAGCCAAGCTTTTCGCCACCGGTCACCGCCTATGCATACAGGAGCGCCTCGATCTGTGCCGCGTAAGCTTCGCTGGCCGGATCGCCGGTCACCAGTTCAATCTGGTCGGGGCTTTGGGCACCTAACCCTAGCTCGACGGCACGCGCAATTTGTTCTTGGGCAAAGATCGCTCCTTCGCTCACCTGCGGCGTGGTGCCAAAGTGGCGGAGCAGCGCCACACCCACCGCATCGATGGCAATGCGATCCGTGCTGGCGAGCACGACATTGGCCGCCACCCGCTGCCCGGCATGAGGGCCGCCGTTGACAAAGGCTTCGACGCCATCCATGACGATCAGGGCCGGTGTGTAGGCCGTGTTGATCTCAGCGATCAGCCGCCGCTGCTCGCGGGTGCCGTGTAGCTCGTTCATATAATCGTAGCTTTGGCCCGGGCGCACCTTGGCAACTAGACCGACCGAGTTCTTGAGCGACAGCGTAAAGTGGCCGCCAAACTGGTGGGTCTTGAGACAGCAAGCCTGCACCACGGCATCGGCCTCCAAGAGCGGGCGCGCCACGGGAAAACCCTGCCGCCAGGTCAGATCCGGCGACTGGATCAGTTCCCAATCCTTCTCCGGCAAATCATCTAGAATGACAGGGGCAAAGTCCAACTCGCGGGCCAAGTCGAAAACGCCCAGTTGCTCCATGACCCGCCGGGTGTTGCCCATGCCGCTGCGGTCTGCCACGGTGATGGCGCGGGCATTGTCCGCCCAGAGCGTCTCGACCAGGGTGCGCAGCACAGCGGGGTGGGTAGAGCCGGGCGCCGGGTCGGCGCTGTTGAAGTTGGGCTTGAGCAGCACATCTTTGCCGGCAACTGCCGGCATACCCAAGAGGGCAATGGCTTGGCGCACCCCTTCGGCGCGGTCGGTAGTCTGGACAAAGGCGACCCGGCTGCGGGTGCTTCCGTTCGCCGCGCGGGGTTGGGTCGCCAGCTCGATCTCCCGTGCAAGGTCGGCGGCCGGTGCTTCTGGCTCGCCCCTACCCAGCCCGACCTGGCGGACCGGCGCACACGCGGCCAACAGACTCGGGGCCCCAGCCAGGGCGCTTAGTGCGGCAACGCCTTTCAAAAATGCGCGCCGGCTGACATTTACTTGTTCAGTGAGTAGATTCATGATCGCCCCTTCGACACGGGTGCGTTGCACCTGCAAGGTGCGTTGCACCGTTGCGCTATAGAGGAACCCAGGTGCATCGCACGCTGTGCGTGCAACGCACCTTGTTGGCCTTGTTCGAACGGCCGCCGCCACGGACTGTGTGGCAACCATTCCTCCGTGCTGATAGCATCCAGTAAAGCTGCTATTCGAACACCGGTCAGTCAGACAGTTTTCATTCTATACTAAGAAATTATCTCAAAATCTCTGTGCCACCCGTGTGCTGATCGAGAGCCCACCAGAGGCACAACCGAATTTTGAGATAGTTTCTAACACCAGGGTGAACAATCGATTGATGTGCATCATATAGCTTTCTCCTGGTGGTTATCATTGACCCTCAATCGCTCTATTTCATTGGCAACGGTGCAAAGCGCAGCATATACAGGCCACCCAGGTTATCCGCCACATAGATAACGCCATCGACCAGGGTGACAGAGCGGGCAAAGCCGGGCGTTTGATAAAAGCCAGCAGTCTGCGGGTGCGCCGGGTCGCGCACATCCACCACGCGCAGGCCTCCCTCACCGGCGGCGAGGAAGAGATAATCGCCGACAAGCGCTAGATCAATCGCCGTACCGGGAATGGCGATGTGGCTGATTAGCCGTGGTGTCACCGGCTCGCTCACATCCAGGATCTGCACCCCGGCATTGCCCAGCGCCAGATAGAGATAGCCGCCAGCGACTGCGGTGCTTTGTACTGTCTTCAAGAGCGGGTAGACGCCGATCTGGGTCAGTTCGCCGCGCTCGCCAATCGTCAAAATGCGCACGCCGAGCTTTTGATAGGGCAGATAGGCAACGCCATCCGCCACGGCCATCTTTTGGGCGTAGCCCAGATCCGGGTAGAAGTCTATACCGCGTGGGTGGGTCGGGTCATGCACATCGACCACCCAGATCAGACCAACAGGGTCGCTGAGATAGACATAGGGCTCCGCTACAGCCAGGTTGAAAAAACCGGGTGCGATGATCGAACCAACTTGTTGTGGTTGCGTGGCTGAGGTGATATCGATGACGCGCAAGCTGCGATTGCAATCCAGCAGGTAGGCGTAGTTGCCGGCGGTGACAAACTCACAGACTGTGTCCGCAAATAGATGCCAGCCGATCTCACGCACCGGGGCAGCATCGCCTACTTGAATACCATGCAGGTTGCAGTCCCAGCCGGCAATCACATAGGCGGTTCCGTCGCTGACCCCACAACTCTGGGTAATGCCCAGGATCGTAAAGCGACCGACCTCGACCAACTGTGCCGGGTTGTGGGCGTCAAAGATGCGCAACCCCTCGTCGGTGTCCACCAAATAGAGGTAGCCCGCTTGCACGGTCAGGTCTAGCGTGAGCCCATGCACAAAGGCTGCGTCCACCGCCCCGACCTGGGTCAATTCGCCGGGCTGCTGGGGTGTAAGCTGCCAGACGGTGACGCCTCCAGCGTTATTCGCGACATAGAGAAGATCATCGGCCAGATGGAGCGCACCGACCCAGCCGGGCAAGTTGATCTCGGCCACAATCGCGGGCTGAGCCGGGGTGCGGAGGTCAACCACATAGAGCCTTTCCCCGTACTCATCGTTGCCGGCGAAGTAGCCAAAGCCATCGGCGACGGCCAGCCCACGGGTAATGCCGACCAGCGGCAAGAAGGCAGCCAACTCCGGTTGCGCCGGTTCAGTGAGGTTGACCACATGAAAACCAGCGTTGCTGATCAGATAGGCATAAGCGCCTGTCACAACCAGGTTCTGTATGTTCGGGCCCACGCCAGTCTCACCCACCATGCGCGGCGCGGATGGGTCGTCCACATCCACCACCTGGAGGTCGCTGACCCCGGCGACATAAGCGTATCGCCCAACGACGTTGATCTGCGTGAGCGTGCCAGTCGAGCGGGAGAAGCTGAGCAGATGCGGATCGTGCGGATCGCTGATATCGACCACGGCCAACCCGTCCCGCCCGACGACATAGGCAAGCGCACCAACGGGCGCTGTGTCATTGGCAGACACCTCTAGCGCAGCCACCCAGCGTGGCTGGCTGCGGTCATGGATGTCGAGCACCATCCATTCATGGCTAAAACCCAGATAGGCATAGTCGCCCTGCACCGCAATCGCGCCCGCCGCCCCACCGATGTGGCCGACCAGTTCGACATTACTCCGGGCCGTGTGCGTTGGCGACTGGATGAGGGGCTGGCAGGCGCTGAGGAGCAGCGCCACCAACACAAAAACGGTAAACATGCGATTGATGCGCCACATGTTGATACTCCTACGGTCGTCGTTGACCGAGAACTCCGAACTACGGCTGGTAGGTAGCGTCGCCGGTCTCGCTGGCAAAGCGTGAAGGCGACACCGGTAGAACCGGAATCAAGAGAGCTTCTAGCCATGGGATGATCACTCCACAGGCAGAACCCGTTTGGAACAAGGCTACCATAGGCTGAAGGGTGACATGCTGCATCCACGTGAGTACATCAAGGCTTCCGATACGATTGCGCCTCTTCCACGCGGCTGCGCGCCAGCCTGACCGCTGCTGCACGCGGGAGCAAGCCCTCGTGCTTCACCCGTTCCAGCACCGCAACCGTGTTGGTACGGATCTTCTCCTCGATGGTCGCAAACGCCTGTTGTTGCGTGCCACCGTGATACTCGACCGATGCGCAGATGACGCCGCCGGCATTGGCGATAAAATCCGGGATGCTCAAGATGCCGTGTTCGTGCATCCAGCGTTCCGCGGCGGCGGTGGCCGGAATGTTGGCGCCCTGGAGGATGAGCCGGGCCTTCAACTGACCGACATTGGTCTCGGTCAGCACATCCGGTCGCGCCGCCGGAATCCAAATTTCACAGTCAACTCCCACCAGCCGCTCGGGGTCAAGGGGACGACCACCGGCAAAGGTGGCCACCGAGGCGCCGCCCCGCTTGTGTTCGATGAGCGCCCCGACCGCCAGCCCTTGCGGGTTGTAGATGGCGCCGCGGCTGTCCGCCGCAGCCACCAGGCGCGCCCCTCGTTCTTGCAGAAAGCGGGCGGCGTGTTGGCCCACCGCGCCAAAGCCCTGGATGGCCACACGGGCGCCTTCCAGCTTGATCCCCGCGACCGGTGCGGCCACCTCTGCCGCCACGGCCAGGCCAAAGCCGGTGGCGCCGATCTCGTCGAGCGGGATGCCGCCCAGGACACGCGGCAGACCCACGGCGCGGTCGATCTCGTCCTTGATCCAGGCCATACAGGCTTCGTTCAAACCCATGTCAGGGCCGGGGATGTAGTCGGTCAGGTTGCGGATCAGGCGGGCAAAGGTGCGTACAAGCCGCTCTTTTTCCGCCGGGGGGCAGGCCGGGTCGGCGATGATGCCGGCTTTGCCGCCGCCGTGGGGCAGCCCGGCGGCGGCGTTCTTGAAGGTCATGGCGCGGGCGAGGCGGAAGACTTCTTCGACGCCAATATCCGGCGCCATGCGCACGCCGCCAATGGCGGGACCACAGGCGGTGTTGTCTACGACCACGATAACTGCCAGCCCAACCTGCGGTTGCCGGAGCAGCAACACTTTTTCAGGGCCCAGCTCATCACCAATGTTCTTGATGACAATCTCCATGATCCCCTCCGTTGAACAAAAAACCCGAAGGACAGCCTGCCCTTCGGGTTCTGTAAGGTGATTCACTTCCTGCCCCAACGGGTAGGGGGATGGGCAGGTGTCCAAGTGGACGCACCCCAATTGCTTAGCCGGCAATCTTTTTGGGCTGATTCCCGCTCCTTGGGCAGGCGCACGGTGCGTACAACGTTTGCGTACTTCGCCTGAATCTACTCCGCTCGACGACTGCACGTTGCAACTAAGATGCGTTCCAAAACCTTCTTGCTTTCAGTATAGTACGGATGGCTGATCCAGACATCTGCTCTTCGGCCAGTCCTGTACCTGGTCAGATGGTGAGCAGTTCGCTGGTCTGGAAAGCAGATGGCGAGAGCTATTGCGCTGGCGCGATGCGGTAAAGCACATTGTCTATGTCACCAGTCACATAGATCGTCCCGGCTGTGTCCACCGCCACACCGTTGAACGTCGCGGTTGGCGGCAGGCCTGGCCAGCCGGGCGCGCCCAACGCCAGATCTGCGGCTACCAGTGTCACCTCGCCGGTTTCCAGATCGATCGCTGAGAGCCGGTGTGCGCTGCTCTCAACCACGAGCAACTGGCCGTCGTCGATGATCGCCAAACCCTCCGGCGTCACCAGACCGCTTGCGATCAGCTCAGGTTCGGGTAACACCGTGCCGCCAGCCACTAGTTGCATACCCACAAGTCATCTGCCGTCGCGGCCAGACCGGCCGGCACAGCCATCTCTGTGATGAGTGGCGTCCGCTGGGTTGGGTCGGCGCCGTTGACGCGCACCACGCTAGCTGTGCCCAGTTCCGCCACGATCAGGTCACCCTGGAAACGAATGGCGTTGAGTGGTACGGCAAAGTCATGATAGGTGGCAACGGCATCACCCGTCGCCGGGTTCCAGATCTCCACCACATTGGCAAACCAACTGGTCAACAAGAGATTTTCACCATCGGGTGAGACCGTCACGGCATTGCGCTCGACAAACTCTCCCGGCTGGCCCGTCTGTGCGTCAAAGGGGTTGAGGGACATCACATTGGCGACGTAGATCGTTTCAACGCCTTGTTGTGTCACGACCGCCACGCCGGCTGGAGATGGCATACCGCCCGGACTCACTGTGCGCACCGTGCCGTCCGCCATCACCTCAAAGACATAGCTTTGGCTGTTATGCGAGACAAAGAGGCGATCCTCGGCATCAAAGGCCAGGTTGTCGATCCCTGGCGGCAGTGTCGCGATCGCACTCCTTTCCCCCGTCTCGAGGTTGAGCCGTGTCACTGCGCCGGTCGCCTGGTCTAGCATGTGCAGACGGCCCTGCGCATCGAACTTGGCGGCGGCCGGCAGACCAAAGCCATCGGCAACCGTCTCAATCGTCACAGGGTCTGCATTGACATCGATGCGGACGAATTGGCCGCGCAAGTAGAGTGGGCCATAGAGGTAGCCGTCGGGGCCAAAGTCAAAGGCATTCAAGAAGCCCAACCCCTCGGCGAGAAGCCGCGGCGGCTCGACCAGGGCTGGGTCTAGTTCGTACAACGCGTCGCCGAAGAAGGCCAGGGCGACGAAGAGGCGCCCATCATCTGAAAAGGTGATGGGATTGACTCCCAGCGCGACTTGCTGGCTGGTTGCTGTCCCATCGGGCGCTAACCGTCCTACCTCACCGGTCATCAGGTTGGTCCAGTAGAGGGAATCATCCGGGCCAAAGGTGAGATCGTCGGGCGAGGTCACGCCCACCTCATCGCTGAACCGTCTGAGGATCGCCCCGGTCTCCGGGTTCATAACAATGATCTCGTGGCCACCAATGCTGCCGATATACAAGTTGCCGTCCGGCCCGAAGTAGAGGCCATTGGCACTGTGCAACGGCGCGCCCGTAGCCAGGACTTCGGCCTGTAGGAGAGGCGCTGCCGCTTCTGGCGTGGGCGCCACGATCGGCTGGCAGGCGCTGAGGAGCAACGCAGCCAGCAACCACAGGGTAAACATACGATTGAAGCGAAACATCGTTGTTACTCCTTTCGGTCATCATTGACCCAAAACTACCACTACATAACTCCACGATAGCCGCCTCGCTGTCACAAAAATGTCACGCACCGTATGAATAGGGCATGTTTCTTCATTATTTGATTGGGCCAATCCGCAATAAAGATAAGCGCCGTTTACTGCGGCGTGGCCCGAAGTCACTCAGTGCTTGCAGTAGCAGCTGCCAGCGCAGCCTGAAGTTTGGCCTCCGATGCGGGCGAGAGCGTCCACACAGCCGACTGAATCTTGCCATCCCGAATGGTGTACGCTTCAGTCGCCACCAGCGGCGCGATGCCGAGCTGGACCGTGCCATCGTTCCAGGTGAAAGTCTTGGTCGTAACCATATCGCCGGCCGCCTGCACCACTTGAACCTCGATCCGGAAGTGTTGTGCCACGAGCTCTTCCATCCAGGCGCGCAGCTCCGCTTGCCCGGTATAGGTTGTCGTTTCACCCATCATGACCACCTGATAGGTGGCGTCATCGGCAAAGTAGGCCAGGCTGGCGTCAACACCTGCTGCCATCAGTGCCTGCGCCGCGTCAGCGACCACTGCTGCATTGGCGACTTCAGCCGGCGTCAGGGTCATTTCCATGGGCAGTTCTGGAGCGGTCGCCCATTCGATCAAGGAAGCATCGTACAGGCTGATCTGCTCATAGCCCAGTTGGTACAGCAGGAACAGGTCAAACGCCCCCACATAGCCCCCACCGCAGTAGGTGATGATGCGTTGATCGGGTTGTAAAGCCAGTGGCTGCCAGAGCTGTGCCAGTTCGGCAGGCGGCAGCACGGTGTTGTCGACCGGGTCAAGATTGTCAGGACCGGGCAGGTTGAGCGCGGTGGGAATATGGCCGGTCCTAAAGCTGGGGTACGTTTGCACACCGATGTAGTATGCAGCCGGCAGGGCGTCGATCAACACGATCGCCGGGTCAGCAATTGCCTGCTCTACATCCGCTCGGGTCGCCAACAGTTCCGGGCGCACATGGGCCGTAAAGGTGGCGGGTGACGGGGTGTTGGTGCCGGTTTCCAGCGGTCGCCCTTCCAGCGTCCATTTTGTCAGCCCGCCATCCAGCAGTTTGACGTTGTCGTGGCCGTAATAGCGCAACGCCCACCACACGCGGGCCATCCAGGTGTTACCCATATCATCATAGATGACGACAGTGGTATCGTTGCCGATGCCCAACCGTCCCATCAGTGCTTCAAAGTCGGCTTTGGGCAGGATCAACATCGGCACAGCGCCGTTCGGGTCTGAGATATCAGCGATGACATCGACATGGACGGCGCCAGGAATGTGGCCCGCTTCGTAGGCGGCCTGACTGGTTGGCGCGCCCTCATCCGGTGGCGCACGGCCATCGAGGATGCGGAGCGACGGATCAGTAAGATGATCCGCGAGCCACTCCGTGCTGGCTAACGCCTCCGGGTGCGCATAGTGTGGCGTGCTCTCCGTTGGCGCCACAACCGGCTGGCAGGCACTGATTAGCAGTGCCATCAGCACGAAAATCGTGAACAAAGGATTTGTGCGCAACATCGTTCATTTTCCTTTCGGTCGTCGTTGACCTGAAACTTCACTACATACTTCGATAGCCACCTCGCTATCGCTAAAACGCCACGCATCGTATGGATAGGGTATGTCTCTTCATTATTCGACTGGACCAATCCGGACGTCATCGAAGTGGGAAATCAGCGTGCCGGAAGAGCCGGGTGGGGTATGAACCCCGATTGAGAATCCATAGAGTTGATTGAGCTCTATCGATTGTCTCGACCCAACTTTTTTGCCATCTAAATAGAAATCAATCCTGCCTTCCCGAGGGAAGAAATCAGCTCGGCAGGTATACCACCTGTCGAGTTCAGCATCCATTTTTTGTGCGATAACTCTATACTCTCTTCCGTCCTCTTCCGCCCAATGAACTTGTGGTGAAGAAGGCTTATCCATTACTATTTTGCAGCCATATAGGGCAGCATTGGTGTGTATGGTCATTCCGCCACCACCATTCTCTGGACTGACCAACGAGATTCTTGTCTCAAAGAACATAGGGTCATTTAGTGGAAGAGAGAGAGATTGGCGCGCAATGAGTTCTGTTCCAAGCTCGCTTTCTTTGCTGCCTTCCTGCGCGATACTGAGATACCGGCTCGCTTGCGACACATGGCTAACCGAATTACTCCCGAATTTCTCCATTTCCCACTTCTCTGGATTGAAACGGCCATCATAGACGAGATCACTGAAGTCGTCGTACATGCTCGACGGAACAACAATACGTCGTATCACTAGGACCAGAATTATCCCCAACACAGCAATCGTGAAAATGACAAGCACCCATCTCACCAGGTGGTGTGTGGGTTTGGATGGCTTGGATAATTGCTTTAGCTTCTGTGTCGCCTTAGCCTCTACCTTCTGCCGGTCCGGGTAGTGCGGGTCGCGGGCCTGAACTTCCCGCCATTTGTCCAATGCCGCCTGAGGTTGTCCCATTTGCAGCAAGCGCACCGCCTCGCTGTACAGAGCGGCGATTTCACTCTGGCGCTGGTCTCTTGCCTCTGCCAGCTTTGCTGCTGCATTCGGGTAATCTGGGGACTCGTCAAGGACTGTCTGGAACGCATGGCAAGCCTGCTCCCAATCTCCAACCCCAAAGGCGTTAAGGCCCTCGATGTAAAGGCGCTCCAGACGCTCTGCGGTCGCTTGATCCAGGCCAGCCTGGTGAGACGGGACGAGTTGCCGGTCGGACAGCGCGCCAGATACCTGGAAGATGATGCCCTGGGGCGCACGCATATAGAGCACCGGCGTTCCCCACTCGATGGAGTTGGTTACAGCCAGGCTGATCGCCTTCCGCGCTTCGGTTACGGCAGCATCGATGGGCAATTTCGTGGCCAGGGCTTCATAAAAGGTGCGTGTAAATTCAATCGCGGCACGGTCGGTGATCTCGTATTGCATCGCCAATACCGCCGGAATACCGCGACGCACCAGGATTGCAGCCGTGCTGGAAAAGATATCCCGTTCACTGCTCCGCGCACCTTCACACGAGTTGAGGAGGACGAGGCGCAATGAGTGATGATCTGCCAGCAGACGAGCCAACTCGGTTGCGCGTAAGAAATGGGTGACGCCGTTTTCATCCGCCAGGGCGACCATTCCTTCATCTGTCTGGCGGTCAAAGCCGCCATGCCCGATAAAGTGGAAAATGTGCCATGGCCCGCTGCGCAATGCCCGTTGCAGATCAGACCAGGTTTGGCCTTCCAGCCACGTCAGGTTGACCAGGCCATCAGCCTGCAACGTGCGAACGGCAGCTTCCAACCGTTGTCGCTCGCGCGCAACATCCAGTGCGGGTAAATCCCGTGGACTGGCAATCATGCCGAGGATGCGCAAGGGTGGCGTGACGAACAACGGTTGGACCGGCTGTGGCAATTCCAGGTAGCGGATCAGCGGAGTGTCGAGCGAGAGACAGACATACTCTGCCTGGCGTGGATCATATAAAAATTCCCAGGGCAATGCCGCCAACTCCGGTGGTTGGATCCGTAACTTCAACCGCAATCCTTTGCCCTGCTGGCGCGCTTCACGACAACTGATGTCGTAGCGGCTGCGCACTTCGCCGGTGAGGAGTGCATTGAACAGGTCGCGGCCAAAGGCTTGCACATGCTGCTCTTCTGCCGATAGCGCCTGACGCCGGCTTCCTCCCGAACGTAATAGCGCAATTTGTAGATCCTTCAGCCGGTTGTCCAGCGCCAGTTCGTCAAAGGGAAAGTGCATGGTTTCCTCTGCTTCCCCGGCGGGCGACCGTACAACTGCAACGGGATAGTCACGACCGCTCCCTGAACCGATCTCTATTTCAAAATCGAGATATGCTACGTCCGCCCCATCAAGCGGGTTGCTGACATTCTGCATCCTTGCCTCTCTATACTCGTGGTTGTTTGAAAGCGACAGTTTTGCTGCCGCAAGAAACCGTCGCTTTCAAACAGCACAATCGCCGGGTCGGAAGTGGCGATGTATTTGTCTGCCAATGTCGCCGGCTTCTCCTGGCCGCTGACCGCATCCAGATAGCGCACAAAGGACTTGGTCTCGACGGTTGACGTCATTGTGGCTTAATATAGAGCAACTCCTATTTTCTTGAATCTCGCTTGTAGCAATCGATTCGCGCTGCAAGGGAGGGGGTTGAATGAGCAAGAGGCCCCACCGACTGTAGCCGGTGGGGCCTCTTGTACTATCCAGTATCGTCGGCGACAGTCGGGTTACTCGCTGACTTGCCGGTCGCCGCTAGAACGAAATCTCTGGGCCGGTGATGGAGAGCTTGTACGAGGCAGTGGTATCACCCTTGTTCTTCACCACGACATAGTAGGTGTCCGTGGCGCGTGCCGAACCAGCCCACGTCAGGCAACACTTGTCGGTCAACACTACCGTGTGTCTGTTCGGGGCATGATCCCCAAGGTCCCAGTGCCAGGTCTTGCCGGCGAAAGCAGGGGTGCCCATGCCAACTGGCACACGCACTGTGCCTTCCTGCTCGTCAAGGTCTAAAGACGGATCAGGCAGCGGTGCCCGGAGGCGTTCCGGCGTCCACACCTCGAAGATCACGTTCTCGGGTGCGTTCATGCGCAACTGGACTAGGGCCTGGGTCGGCTCATTATCCTTGTCGCTGTTGTCATAGTGATATTTGAACTTATACCACTGCACTGCACCCGGCTCTACCTCGACCCAACCCGGCAACGGTGCGCCAGCGTCCTTGAGGCTGGTTGCCGGCGCCGGTGTGGTGGCTGCCAACGCGGGAGCCGCCACCAAGATGGCCAGTAGAACGCTGACCATCAGTGCGCTGTTGAACAGTCGAAACATTCGACGCAACATAGTCTTGCCTCCTAATGCTATTTGAAGGCGGGCAATCGACAGTACAGTCATACCCGCCCATCATCTGCGAAACCTGCGTCTAGACCCGCCAATGGATCTGAAGCAAACCCGATCAACAAGCGGTCACAGACGGGATTTTCACCTACTAGCATAGCACAGGGCAGGCAGTGCTGTCCTTATCAACAGCTTGACACGATCTTAAGTTTTTCTTATACGGGAT
Organism: Chloroflexota bacterium; assembly: GCA_003577005.1. The sequence goes on from QEUW01000379.1 coordinate 13,209, forward strand.
GGGCGCTGGCGATGCGAACAATGGGTAGAGATGGGCACTAACTTGTAGCCAGCGCTCCGCACAGTATGCAGCCGGCGGGGACGGGCCGGGTCTTCTTCGAGCTTGTGACGGAGGTGGTGGATGTGTACGTAGAGCGTCTGGCTTTCCCCGATCCATTCCGGTCCCCAGACTTGGGTCAGCAGTTCCTCGATGGGCATGACACGGCCGGCGTTTTCTGCCAGCGCCACCAACAACTCGTATTCCTTATGAGGGAGATCGATGAGCCGGTCACCCACACGCACAATGTGCGCGGCCAGGTCGATCTGCACATCACCCACCACCAATCGTTTTGGCTCAGGCGGGTGCTCGCTCTGGTGTGCGCCTGCCTCTGTACGACGCAGCACCGCCTTGATATGCGCCAGGAGGAGGTCAAAATCGACCGGCTTGGCAAGATAATCATCGGCGCCCAGGTCGAGAGCGATGATCTCATCAAGTGCTCGTCGCGGGGCAGTAACAATGATCACAGGCGTGTCACCCAGTTGGCGGCGCAAAACTCGGAGCAACTCAAAGCCGTCCATATCGGGTAAGTCTACATCGAGCAGCACCAGGCCAGGCTTGTGGGTGCGTACGCACGCCAGCGTCTCCGCAGCCGTACTGGCTGTAAGCGCCGCATGGCCGGCATGCGCCAGATTGCTTGCCAGATGCTGCCCTAAATCACCATTATTGTCTACAATGAGAATCTTGCTCATAGACAATCGCTGTGGTAGCTATGCCGCACGCTTGGTATGCTCTGCCGGCAGTTTGCCCAAGG
>QEUW01000380.1 GCA_003577005.1 Chloroflexota bacterium
GAGAGTGCGTAATAGACGTTTGTAAGACCGGTAGCGAGAGCACAGAGCGACAGCGACAGATGGCGGTACGATAAAAGCTTCGTTCGGAGATGTTCTATGGACCTGAACCTGCTTTATGCTCGAAACCGCTACCTCTATCAATCAAACGTTGTGTGGTGTGGTCGTCCTCAACTATAGCCTCCCCGTTAACCGGTGTGATCGCTGCCAGGGTGCCGCGCTGCCTTTCACGACGGCCACACGAACGGCGATTGATCTCCATCTGGATCACCCGGTGCTGCTGAGTCTGACCGTGAGCGTCCATTATTGCCCTACCTGTCACCATTATTTTCGTACACAGCCCCCCTTCTTGCGCCGCAATGCCATCTACAGCCAAGCGGTAGTACGCAAGGCGGTGCAATCGGTCTACGAAGATGGCATGGCCCTGCGTCGAGTTGCTACCCGCCTGGCGCGTGACTTCTGGGTGCAACCGAGCGAGGGCATGATTCGCGCTTGGTGTCGCACCTATGCTGCCGGGTTTGACTTTGCCGCCGATTACCAGCCGTGGGTGGTCAGCGAGTTTTCCGGCATCTTATGCGTCGACGAACTCTATCAGGATCGCCTGGCCTTGCTCTTGGCTGTGGATCCCGCCGCAGCGGATGGGGACCGGCTGGTCGGCTATCAACTCGTGCATGGCTCGATTGACGCCCCAACCGTGGAACGGTTCCTGACCCGGCTCAAAGCGAGCGGCATTGAGCCAGACGAAGTGATTACCGATGGCTCCCAACTCTATCCTGCCGTGTTAGCCCAGGTTTGGCCCCAGGCGGCCCATCAACTCTGTCTCTTTCATGAAACTCGCCGGGTGACCAAGGTGGTTATGCAGGTGATTCAGGGGATCCGCAAAACCTTACCACAGCTACAGTCAGCCGCAGCGCGTGGCCTCGGTGGTCCATTGCGCAATCAGCCACCCAGTGACAACCCCACCGATCCGGCGACCCAACGCTGGTATTGGCGGCAAGATCAGCGCCGCACTGAGATGGCCCACGTCCATGCCTTGGCGCAGCAGGGACTCTCTCAACGCGCGATTGCCCGCCAGACCGGCCATCATCGCCAAACGATTCGCCACTGGTTGCAACAGCCCATCCCTGATGGACCCGCAACGACGCCCGTTGAACTGGCTGCCCACGCCGCCCTGCCGCTATCACGCCAGCGCCAAGTCGTCAAAGCGCAACGGCTGCAGCAAGTGCATCACTTGGCGCAACAAGGCTACTCCTACTCAGCCATTGCCCGCCAAGTCGGCTTGCACCGCCTGACCGTCAAACAGTGGCTACAGCAACCACCCCCGCCGGGTGAAAGCGCCCCCTCCACGGCTTCTGAGCCAAACGCCGAATCGCTCCCGCCGCCAGCGCCGTGGTCAAGCTGGGAGGAAGTGCGGAAAGTGCGGGAAGCCTTGCAGGAACATCGCTTTCTCTTTCTCCGCCGCCCTGACCATCTGCAGCCAGAGGAGCAGGCGCAGATCGCAGCGCTCTTGGCGACGCCGGTGGGACCCGCACTACAAGTCGCACGTACCTTTCTCGTGGAGTGGTATCAGCTTTGGCATGATGAAATGGGTCAGCGTAGGTCCTTGGCCGAGGCGCAAGCCCGCTTTGAAGCATGGCGTACCAGTCCCACCTACCAGACGATCCCTCAACTCCGCCGACTCCAAGCACAGATGACGCCCACCAAGTTCGAACGCTTGAGCCAGTTTCTCCGCCATCCCGCTTGGGAAGCCACCAACAATGGCGTCGAGCGAGCTGGACGCACCTTTCGTCATCGCCAAGCGCCGCATTTCAATTTGCGCTCGGCGACGGCCATTGAAAACGCTATCACGGTGGCTGCTTGCCAACACAAAGCAGCCGTGCTCGTCCCCACACCGTCGCGGGCGAATCGCTCCATGCGGGGCCGCAAACCAGGCGATGAGGCCGGCTAGCCCCTGTGCAAACGTCTATTACGCACTCTCGCTATGACTGGTACATTATCGCTCGGCTATTGACACTGGGGGAATCAGCCCTGACAAGACTACCCGTTGCGCCGGTCCCACAGTGTTGTCTGCTCCCATCCACGGATGATCCCATTCTCGCCACAGTTAGGGCACTCCCGCGGATGGCGTCCTCAGGTTCAAGCCAGGACATCGCCGTCGCCCTGGCCTCCGCAAGCAGGACACATTGGTCCGCTCATAGTAGCCGACCGGGTGGCTCGTCACCCAAGCAATGATGGAGCCGAGAAACAGGGCCATGCTAATTGGCGATCAGCGCCATGAGATTTCCCTCTGCCGGCAACGCTCATCAGCGTTAAATCCGGATCCGCTCCACTTCTTCCAGGGTAATGGGATCCTGAGTGCGGTCATACAGCTTGGTAGTTTTCGGGGATTCGTGGGCGGCAATCTGCTGCGCCCGCTCGATCGTGCCGCCGTTCTCCAAATAGGTGGTGATACCTGTGGCCCGGAAGGTATGGCAGCAAATTTCTTCTGACAGCCGCGCCTGTCGCGCTCTGCGCTTGATCATCGCCCACACTTCGCTGCGGTGGAGCCGGCGCTCTGTCAACTGGCGGCGCTCGTTGAAACTGCGAAAGAGGGGCGTCTTCTTGGCGCCGGCGATGCCGGCCGCCGCTAAGTAGGCATCGAGGTACTCCTCGGCCTTGTGGTGCGCCGGCACTTCGTGATACTTGCCGCCTTTCTCATGCAGGCGGAACCACCAGCGCTTGCCCTTCTGGAAGTAGTCCTCCACGTTCATACCCACCACGGCGCTGACGCGGGCAAAGCTGAAGACCATCACGCCAATCAAGGCCCGGTCACGCAGGCCGATCACCCGACTGGTATCAATCACATCGAGCAACTCCCGGGTTTCTGCCGCCGAGAGCACCGGGGTCTTGCCGACCTTGATGACATATTTCGGCCCCTTGACGGCGGCGGCCGGATTGAGCGGCACGATTTGGCCGGTAACCAAATAATCAAACAACATGCGGATGGCGGCCAGGTGCTGTTTGACGGTGGGCGGCTGCATCTCCGTGCCCAGCTCCTGCACATACTTGGCGACGAGCACGGGATTGACCTGAGTTAACTCGACGCCGTAGCGTGTACACCAATAGGAGAAGCGGGTGACAGCTCGGTAGTAGGCCCGGCGGGTGTTGGGGTTGTGGATGTTGGCGGTGAAGAACTCGATGAAGCGATAGGCCGCTCCCTCGCCGGCCTGCACGAAGAGGGCCGGGATGCCACTATCAAGCGCTGCAAGTGAGTGCTGGCTGTCGGTTATGATCAGTGGGTTGTCCATGCCGTGATTATAGCATAGGAGGTGAGACATAACGCCCTTTATGTTAGAGCCTTTTTGTTGATAAGCACGGCGTCAGATTGAGTGTACTCACTGCCAATCCGTGAACAGTTGGACATCCGACAACCGGCTATTGACAACGGCCCCACAAAAAGAGTAGGGTAGTAGTATATGGAGTTGACCCACGCCGACCCCAGCACCGACATCCACAGAGGAGGGGATTACATCGGCACCGTGAACACCCAAGGCCGGGTGACCCTGCCCGAAGAAGTACGCAAGGCCTTACAGATTCACCCCCAGGATAAAGTGGTCTTTCGCATCGCCGCAGGCCGGGTGGAGATCGTGGGTAAACTGCCGACGTTGGAAGAACTGGCCGGGTCGGTCACCCCCTTACAACCGCAGCAAGATCTGGAGGACGTGATTCAGGAGGCCAAGGCTGCCCACTATGACCGCCGCTTTACTCAAAAAATGCAACCGTGAAGGACACGCACTTTCTTGACACCAACATCTTCCTCCGCTATCTTACCGGTGATGATGATCAGAAGTACGAGGCCTGTCTGACCTTATTCCAGCAAGCCGAGCGCAACGAGATTAGCTTGGTCACGTCGGAGGGGGTGATCGCCGAAGTGGTCCATGTGCTCAGTTCGCCCAAGCATTACCAGCTGTCCCGCTCTCGCATCCAAATCGCTCTCTCCCGCCTGCTCATCCTGTCCGGCCTCAAGGTGCCGCAGCGCCAGGTCTGCCTGCGGGCCCTCGACTTGTACACCAAGCACAACCTGGACTTTGAAGACTGTCTGTCCCTGGCCCACATGGAGCAGCAAAATCTCACGCAGCTCTACAGCTATGACCAGGGGTTTGATGCCATCGCCGGCGTCAGCCGCCTCGAACCGTCAGCCGCGGAAGCGAACGTGGTAGAATCACGTCACCAAGAGCCGGCCTGAGGCTCCTTTATCTCTAACGCAATCATATGCAGCGTTCACCCTCATTGATCACTACGCAGCGTGCGCATCCCGCCAGTCACCAGCCGATGGAACTCTTGCCGGCCTCCTTGTTGCCGTACCGGAAGACCTGGCAGCCGATCATTCGTTCGCTGCCTACGAACACGTATCTGGTGGTGACCAACTTAGACAATCCACCACAGAATGCTTCGATGCTGCGGTTGGTGCATCAGCTGCGCCGGCAAGGGGAGTCGGTCTATGTGCTGTCGGTGGGGGCAGTGGTAGAGGCCTGACAGGGGAAGGGGATAGCTCTATCTCCCAGTAGGACCAGCGGGCACATTCGCGCAGAAAGTTACGGTTTCGCAACAGCTTTCAACGGTAAAGCAACTCGATTTTGTCCTGCGTTGCTTAACTTTGATACCTTTACCGGCTTTTCTGCCCACAGATTGGCTGTTTTTATGCCGATGATAGGCGTCTGTAGCAAGGGTAAAGCAAATGACCGTTTTGTTGACCGCCTCACTGACAGCCACTGGCGAGGGTATCCAACAGTAAGTTGCGGTTCTGAATAGATTTTTGGATTCAAAACCGTAACTTACTGTTCAAATGCTCCCGCTGGTCCAGTACACAGCATTTCTTGCCTTTCCTCTAGAAAGGCACTCCGATAGCAAGTAGCGACCTAAATGGGAAGCCTCTTGATATGGTGTTGCTGTTTTATCTATAGTCGGGGTATGAGGAACAGATTAAAGCTTCAATTTTGTAGCACTCTTTTGATTGTTTTGGGACTAGGTTTGGATATTTACAATTCAGGTTTCCGCCCATCTAGGGGGTCAGATGGTTTACTACTCTTGAGTGTATTGGTGATCCTGTGTTTTGTGATTGGAGGAATGTTATTAATGAGAGTAAAGCGACGGTCTATCTATTGGGGGCTATTAGGCTTGTTTGATATATGGGGATTGGCCTTAATGTTCATAGTATTACATGTTAAGCGTACACAGAAATCGTGAAAGAATAAACAGGGAGAAACAGTTGTTTTTGGTTTCTCTTGAATAAGATGCTTTGCCTCAGTAGTACTTGACCTTCTGTCCTCACAATCAAGCTAAAATGAATGAGATAAATGCCTATAATTGAGGTCGTTTCATTGCCAGATACTGCTTTTCCTATTCAACGGCGCCATTTTAGCGTCGGCTCAAGTGTTGCTGGTTCAAATCAAGGTCAGTAGAGTCAAATTTGACTCTACTGAGACTACCTAGGAAGCTGTGCCACGGGGATAATAATGACACGTGTTCCACTGCGGACAACCGGTTGAATTGAGCCATGGGTCGTGCGGGCCCTCAGGGCTAGTACATGCTCACCTGCTGGCAACTCAAACGAAAAAAGAGCAGAGGTGGTCAGTACATTGTTGCTCGTATGGTTCAATCCACCAAAGTAAGGGCCGTTACTGCCAGCCCGAAGATAGGCAATGCTGCGGGCTCCAAGACCATCGGCCTCAAACATAATGAAGGCTAGATAGAGAGCATCATATGGCACAGTGATCGTGGTTTGTGCCAAAGTTTGCTCGGTGGTGGTGAGGCGAAATTGATCGGGGACACCGGCCAATGTGTGGACCTGCAATGCCAGTTTTTCGTTTACCACTGCTGCGTTGCGCAGTTTTGACGTGCCTATACTGTCATCAGGCACAGTCAGCGCCTGCATAGCAAAAGGAGCGCTACCAAGCTGCATGCGCGGTATCATCTCCGGATCGGACCCGACCGCAACCCCCAGGTACAGATCCGCGTCGTTGACAATTGACGAAGGAATTGTCGTCAGACGACCAAGCATTACATTGAACAATCCGTCAGTGACCTGTACAGCGTTCGATCCTGCCCACTGTTCTTCCCACAACGGCGTTCCGCCACTCGGCGCGTTGTACAACCTGAACACCATCTCATGCGTCCCTGTGAGTGGTGCCCCACTGGCATCGGCCAACCGCCCCTGGTAGGCCATCGTAGTAGCTGATGTGGCAGATGTTACCGGCGCACCAAGCGTAATGGCGCCGGCCTGCTGAGCCCACAGAACAGCCCCCACAACCAGCAGCGTAAATATCACATTACCTCGGCTCGGTAGCCACCCTTGCAACGATAGCGCAAACGTTTGAAGAACGGCGCGGCGATGGGAAAAGGAGCCAATATTTGGGCTTGGTTGCTCGATCATACACCCCTTCTTTCTCTAACTGCCGGTGAATCCCAATGATCAAATTCCGCAGCCGGTTGTAAGACCGCAGGTTAACATGCCGGCGCTATGCTCACTATTGGCTGACCACAGGCAAAAAGATACGATGTTGCATAGCAGGCGAATCATTCCCTGCCGCACTGCCTGCAACCCCGGCGGATGGCGCCGCCGCCAGGAAGCCAGGTTGATGCCGGAAGTTGGCGCTTGTGAGCGTGGTCGCATTGTTTGGCAGGGCCGGTTCGCCTATGGTGCCTATCATTCGGAATGACGCCGACTGCATGGCCGCGCCCGCGTTGCCTGAAGTAAGCCTACTGTTGACCAGTTCCGGTGTTACCGGGTTGGACGTTTCGGCAGGTGTATACCAGAATACATCTGCCCTACCATCGCCATTGAAGTCGCCAGTGAATGGCTTAAATGTTCCGTCTATACTGATAGAGGCTTGTTTAGTAAAAGTGCGGTTCCCGTTGCCCCACCAGATCCAATCGGACTCTGAACCAGGGCGATACAAAAAGAGGTCTGCCCTGCCGTCGCCGTCGAAGTCGCCCACAAAGATCTCAAACGTGCCTATGATATTGTCCACCTCGGTCTTGGTAAAAGTGCGGTTCCCGTTGCCCCACCAGATCCAATCGGACTCTGAACCAGGGCGATACAAAAAGAGGTCTGCCCTGCCGTCGCCGTCGAAGTCGCCC
>QEUW01000381.1 GCA_003577005.1 Chloroflexota bacterium
CACCAAGGTTGAGGTGGACGCCAACTTCAAACGCATGGTCGAGTACGGCTGCCAACCAGCACATGCCCGTGCGGTCCATCTGGGGATTGCCAGCCACAATCTCTTCGACATTGCCTACGGGTTGGTGCTGCGAGACGAATACGGTGTCCACGACTTTGTCGAGTTCGAGATGCTCGAAGGCATGGCGAATCACCAGGCGCGGGCCGTGCAGCAGCGGGCCGGCGGGTTACTGCTCTATGCGCCGGTGGTCAAATCCCAAGACTTCCACAGCGCCATTGCCTATCTGGTGCGCCGGCTGGATGAAAACACCGCGCCCGAAAACTTCCTGCGCGACCTCTTTGATCTGGAGCCCGGTTCGCCTGCCTGGGCGCGCCAGCGCGACCGTTTTCTCGCCGCTTTTCAGATCGTCGACCAGGTGAACGACCAACCACGCCGCACGCAAGATCGACATACTGAGCAACACACCGCCCACCTCGACCAACCCTTCGTCAACGAACCAGACACCGACTGGTCGCTGGCGGCCAACCGCGCCTGGCTTGACAAGGTCATCGCCCGCTGGCGTGACCGGACCTTTGAGACGATCCCACTCCAGATCGGCGGACAGTTGATTACAACCAGCGATCCACAGATTTCACAGATTGAGAATCCGCGTACATCCGCTGAATCCGCCGAATCCGCGATCTATCCATCTGGTTTGTCTCTGGGTGCGGGCCATGACCCGTCGCGCTCCGGTCAAACTGCTTATCACTACACGCTCGCTGGCAAAGAGCTTGTGGACCGAGCGCTGGCCGTGGCGGTGGAGGCGCAGCCGGCCTGGGCTGCGCGGACGGTGGCGGAGCGACGGGCGATCCTCTTGCACTGCGCCGCCGAACTGGCGCGGCGCCGCGGCGACCTCATCGGCGTTATGACCCTTGATGGCGCCAAGACCGCGCCCGAAGCTGACCCCGAAGTCTCGGAGGCCATCGATATGGCCCGTTACTACGCCCATAGCCTCGACCTGGGCGACGCCATTGCCGATTGCCGCATGGAGCCGCTGGGCGTGGTGGCAGTGACGCCGCCGTGGAATTTCCCGCTGGCCATCCCCGCCGGGGGCGTGCTGGCCGCGCTCATGGCCGGCAACAGCGTGATCCTCAAGCCGGCGCCCGAAGCGGTGCTGGTCGGCTGGCAGATCGTCCAGGCGTTCTGGGCGGCCGGTGTGCCAAAGGACGCGCTCCAGTTCTTGCCTTGTCCTGATAACGAGGTGGGCCAGGCGCTCATCAGCGACCCACGCGTGGCCGCCGTGATCCTCACCGGTTCGGCGCAGACGGCGCGCATGTTCCTCGACTGGCGGCCCGATTTGCCCCTCTTTGCCGAGACCAGCGGCAAGAACAGCCTGATCATCACCGCCCTGGCCGACCGCGACCAGGCGATCAAGGACCTGGTGCGCTCGGCCTTTGGCCACAACGGCCAGAAGTGCTCGGCGGCGAGCCTGGCGATCTGCGAAGCCGAAGTCTACGACGACGCCACCTTCCGCCGCCAGCTGCGCGATGCGACGGAAAGCCTGGCCGTCGGCTCCGCCTGGGATACGGCCAGCCGCATCACGCCGCTCACGCAGCTGCCAGGCGATGCGCTCCGGCGGGCGCTGACGACGCTGGATGAAGGCGAAGAATGGTTGCTGGAGCCAAAGCAGATCGGCGACAATCCACTGCTCTGGTCGCCGGGCATTAAACTGGGCGTTCGGCCCGGCTCTTTCTTCCACCAGACCGAGTGTTTTGGCCCGGTGTTGGGGCTGATGCGCGCCGATGATCTCGACCAGGCTATCGAATACGCCAACGACACGCCCTTTGGCCTTACCAGTGGGCTCCACACGTTGGATGAGCGGGAAATCACCGAGTGGCAGGAGCGCATCGAGGTAGGCAACGCCTACATCAACCGCCATATGACCGGCGCCATTGTCCGCCGCCAGCCCTTTGGCGGCTGGAAGGATTCAGTCTTTGGGCCGGGGGCCAAGGCGGGCGGCCCCAATTATGTTTTGCAACTGGCCCACTGGCGGCAGGTCGATCTCCCACAACAGCGGGCAGCGCCTTCGCCCCCGGTCGCCGGTCTGCTTGCGCGTTGTCTGGCCCATCTTGCCGACCCGCGGGCGGCGGAAGTGCTGCACGCCAGCGCCGGCAGCTATGCCTGGGCCTGGCAGACCCACTTCAGCCAGGCGCATGACCCCAGCCAGGTATACGGCGAGCGCAACGTCTTTCGTTACCAGCCCTGTCGGCATGTGCTGGTGCGCTGCGAGCCGGTGAATCTGGCAAGCCAGTTTGGTTTGTGCCAGGTGATGCTCGCCGCCCGCACCTGTGGCGTTCATCTTACGGTGAGCCTGCCCCCGGCGGCGCAGGATTGGGCCTGGCTCGCAGGGGAAGACGGCGTACGCGTGGTCTACGAAGATGAGAAGCACCTGGCGGATCGCCTAAGTAGCAAAGATGGCTATGAACGGTTGCGTATCCTGGCGCAAGTTTCGCTTGATCTGCGCCGGGCGGCGAACCGCGCCCACATCGCCGTCATCGATGCGCCGGTGCTGGCCAATGGCCGGCTCGAACTGCGCTGGTATCTGCGCGAACAGGCAATTTCGCATACAGTCCACCGCTACGGCAATCTGATCCAGCCAGGGCTGTCGATGAGTTGACTTATCAGGACGCCGGTCCTATACTTGTCCTACAACGAACCGTTTGGCTCAGAGGTGTATTATGCCGCAATCTCTCCATATCGAGACCGGACTCATCGACATTCCGGAGCCAGAGATCGACCACCTCATCACCGAGGACGATACGCCCGTGGATAACTTCCCCTCTGCGAAAAACCAGCGTTTGTTGGTTGATCCATTGTATAGTTCAGGGCAGATTCAACGGACCTTCCTCGCCGATGCCAATGTAGGCATCTTCATCACACCAAAACGACCCGCCATTGTGCCGGATGTCTTCGTAAGCTTTGACGTGGAACTGGCCGAAGAGTGGTGGGCCAAAAAGCACCGCTCCTATTTTATCTGGGAGTTTGGCAAGCCGCCCGATGTCGTCATCGAGATCGTCTCCAACAATGTGGGGCAGGAGACTGGGAAGAAGCTGCACGACTATGCGCGCATGCATGTGGACTACTACGTTGTTTTCGACCCCAAGCAGATCGTGCAGGAGAAGCCGCTTCAAGTCTACGAGCTCTATGCTGGCGAATATCTGCCGCGGCCAGATTATCGCCTGCCGCGCGTTGGCCTGAGTCTGACACTCTGGGAAGGGGAGTTCGAAGGCAAACGGGATCTCTGGTTGCGCTGGTGCGACGCCGATGGTAATTTGCTCTTAACCGGCAAGGAGCGCGCCGAGCAAGAACACCAGCGCGCCGAGCAAGAACACCAGCGCGCCGAGCAAGAGCGCCAACGCGCCGAACAGCTGGCAGCCAGGCTGCGCGAACTTGGCATTGATCCAGACTCGCTGTAATGGCAGCCTCTACAACTGCACCGCACCGGTAACCAATTCACCCACGAGCGGTCTTGCGTGGGCAAGAAACGCCTCGCTGACATCCCACCCACTTGGGCTGCGGAACTCGACCGGCAGGAGCCGCTCGCGGCCAATTACCTCGCCAAAGGGAACCGGCTGAACGTTCCAGCCGGGCTGGCTGCGTACCAGCGCCATCATCACCCCGGTCTGGCCAGCCAGCGCCGCAGCCACTGCTGCACATCCCACCCGTTCCGCCAGGTCACGGTCCGTTTCACTTACCAATGCGCTGCTCGACCGTTGAATGGTGTCCGGTCGCAGATGGCGGCACCGGATTTGCAGCCGCCGGCGAATCAGGTCAGCCAGATAGGGCGCTACACCGGGCGCCAGGCCGAGAAACTTCTGGCCGCTGGCATCCGCTTCTGTCTTGCCCAGCTTTTCCGCCACAAAGACACCTGCCTCATCGCGGATCCCCTCCGAGGCGACCACCAAACAGATGCCCTTGCGCCGGTGAATCTGTTGGACCGCGCCTAAAAAGCGCTCCTCATCAAACACAACCTCTGGCAACAAGATGAGATCGGGCGGATCGTCCGCTTCCTGGCGAGCTAATGCCGCCGCCGCGGCCAGCCAGCCGGCGTGGCGTCCCATCACTTCGAGTACGGCTACATCATCGAAGGCGCGCATGGCGCGCAAATCAAGCCCAATGTCGCGCACGGTCTGGGCGATCCAGCGGGCAGCGCTGGCGTAACCGGGGGCGACATCGGCGCCGGCCAGGTCGTTGTCCACCGTCTTGGGGATGCCAATGACCTGGAGTAGAGCGCCTTTGACGGCATAACTACTTGTCTGCGCAGCGTTGAGCAGCTTCTGGGCGGCGGTCATGGTGCCGTTGCCGCCGATCAAATAGACAACGTGGATGCGGTGTTCTTCGAGCCGCGCCAGCACATGCGGTAGATCCTCATCCGCCAGAAAGTAACGGCTGCCTCCCAGGGCAGCCCCCGGTTGCACGCGCAGGTGGTCGAGCGTTTCGCTGGAAAGTGTGGTCAACTCGGCCCAATCGCCGCTGACCAACCCTCCGAGGCCGAGCCGGGCGCCCCACAACCGCCCGAACCCTTGGTCGGCCTGGCTGGCGGCCACCACTGCGGCCAGTGATGTGTTGACTACCGCCGTCGGCCCGCCGCACTGGAGAATTATTGCGTTCATCGATTTGCCATCGTTTCTGCAAGAACAGTATGATGGGCTGTATTGTACACCCATTCAAGCAAGGAGAACGAACATGGGCAGTTTGCAGGATCGCGTCGCCATCGTCACCGGCGGCGCACAGGGGATCGGCGGGGCCACGGCGCGCCGGCTGGTGGCGGAAGGAGCGCGGGTGCTCATCGCCGACATCAACCCTGAAGCAGCAGCGACGAATGTAGAGCGCATCCGCACAGCCGGCGGCGTAGCCGAAGCGATCAAGGCCGATATGGCTCAGAAGGACGACATCGAAGCAATGGTCGGGCGGGCGGTTGAACTGTGGGGACGGCTCGACATCCTGGTCAACAACGCCTGGGGTGGACCCGGCGCGCGCAGCGGGCGCGGCAGCGCAGTGACCATCGATGAAGAGGGCTACGACTACGGCATGAACGTCATGGTCAAAGCGCAGTGGCTGGCGGCTCGCTACGCCGTGCCCCAGATGGAGAAAACAGGGAGGGGCAGTATCGTCAACATTTCGTCGGTCCATGGCCTGCTGGTGGCGCCCGAGGCGCTGACCTACGAGACCGCCAAGGCTGCCGTCATCGGCCTGACACGCCAGATGGCGTGCGACTTTGGCCCGTTGGGCATCCGCGTCAACGCCATCTGCCCCGGCCACATCGTCACCGAGAACATGCAGGCGCGCAAGTGGGACCACAACCCGGGCCTGTTGCCCTTCTTCGAGCAGCAGTACCCCGTGCGGCGAGTGGGTAAGCCGGAAGATATCGCCAACGGCGTCAACTTTCTCTGCTCGGATGAGGCGTCGTTTATCACCGGGCACACGCTGGTCATCGACGGTGGCATGACCATCCAGCTGCAGGAGAACCTGGGGTTGCACCTGGCCCGCTTCTACCGCGACCACCCAGAGATGGATTTGGATCGGTGAGGGGGGTGGAATCTCCTTCAATCTCTGCAATCTCGTAAATCACCAAAGATTTGCAAAGATTGAAGGAGATTGGGGGATCGGCGAAACAATGGAGTTGCTCACTCCGCAGATGGGACCAATTCAAAGCCCATCTGCTGCAAAATGTCACCGACTGGGACCGTGTGCCAGATGTCTGTGATCCTGCCATCTTCTATACGGTGGATGTCGATATGCGTCCAGGTGACGGTATTCCCGCTGGGGGGAACATCCAGCCATTCGCCCTGATGTGTCCCGCTGAAGGTGACGCGCGTGGTGACCAGGTCGCCGTCCACCAGCCAGAGATCGGTTGTCACCTCCAGGTCGGGCAGACCGACCAGCACGCCCGCGATCCCGGCTTTGACTGCCTCGCGATCGGTGTCGCCAAAGTCGTGGTCGGTCACATCGCTGGCGTAGATTTCATCGACGACATCCAGATTTTTCTGGTTGAAGACCTTCTCGTAGAGGCGTTCGACCAGGGCCCGGCTCTCCATGCGAGCAATGGCCGCCTCCAGCCGGGCCAGCGAATCCTTGCTCATGACCCACACCGCAGAGCGAATGAGGCCATCCTGGGCAGCCACTGTGCCGCTGAATTCCATAGGTAAGATATTGAGGTCACGGAAGAGATCCTCCTCAACCTGCGCGGTAAAGGTTGCAACATCTCCCTGAGTTTGAAAGCTGGTAAACTCCACATGCCAGTTTCGCTCGACAAGCGAGGCGTGGACGCTGCGAAGCCGCTCTCTGCCGATGACGACGTTCTCCACACTGGGCGGCGGCGGCAGGGCCATGCTCACTCCATCCTCGGCAAAGTAGGTTACGAAGGTATCTAGATCACCAGCATTGACGGCCTCATACGCTGCCCTGAACAGGGACGCCGCGTCGGTTGCTTGGGCGACGGGCGCCGCCTCCTGGGCGCTTGCTGGGCTGCCACTGACGAGCAACGGTAGCATAACAGCCAACAGGATGGTAAGGATGAGGGCTTTCTTCATGTGCGCTCCTTTTTCGTGGGATCAACTGGCTGGTCTCGTGATACAGAGATACTTGCACGCTTCAATGTAAACGGTACCTAGCAAGATGCTCTCTGGGAGTTGACGAGATGGAATCTTGTCAACCGGACTGTTTGTGGCTATCTCGGGGAGATCTTGTTAGGTTCTGTTGACATTTGGCGTATTTACTCAGGTGCGATGCACTTTTCAAGTGCATCGCACCTCTGGTCTGAGCCGAAATGTCAACAGAACCTAGATGAGTGAGTTACAGAACTCACAATTCGCAGTTCACAATTGACAATTGTCCAAAGTCTAACACGCAGCCGCACGGCCATCGTCTGGAAAAGCGTCTGAAAATGCGTCTTGAAAAGTGCAACTTCTTTGTTTACAATAAAGAGCAGGCATTATACGTGGTGAAAGGACCCCGCCCATGTCTCGCCTGGCCCTCAAGCTCTTTGGCTCACCACAAGTGGAATTGGAAGGCATCCCCATCCGCCTGGAAGGGCGCATCCCGGTTGCACTCCTGGCGTACC
>QEUW01000382.1 GCA_003577005.1 Chloroflexota bacterium
CCATCGTCAGTGGTGATGCGGGCGATGGGGACACGTACGACAGTGCCATGCTCGCCCAGCCGGGCGTTGCTGCCGGCCTTGCGCGGCCGGGTTCCTTCTAGCCGCGCCCACTCGATTTTGCGAATCTGTGTTCCATTCATAAGATAGACAAGAGTCACCAGACTTGTTATACTGTTTTGTATAGATTACCAAGGGTCGCGGGCAGAAAGGATCTTGATGATGCAATCACCCTTTCGGGGGATGGACCCCTATTTGGAAGATCCTGCCGTCTGGAGCAGCGTTCATGTACGCCTGATCAATGCGATCAGTGACTTCCTCTCGCCGCGCGTGTTGCCCAATTTCTTTGTCGATATTCAACAACATGTTTACATCGTTACACCAGACGATCTACCTGACTCGCTGATCATTCCTGATATTTATGTTGTTCATACGCCCAAAGGAGGGGCTGCGGCAGCAGTGGGGGCTGTCACCCCGCCAACCCTCATTGAACCGGTCTATGAAGTCGAGATTCGCACCCAATCCATCGAAATCCGCGATAGACAGAATCGTTCGGTTGTCACTGTCATCGAACTCCTTTCACCTTTTAACAAGGCTGCGGGAACGCAGGGAGAGCGGGCGTTTCAAGAGAAGCGAAAGAAAGTCATGGCGTCGGACGCACACTGGATCGAAATCGATCTATTGCGTGGCGGCACTCGACCACGTGAGGTCGCCGGAAAGAGTGACTATTATGCCTTACTCAAACGCAGCGACCACTTGATTCCCTACGAGGTCTGGTATTTTGATCTGCGCGACCCCCTGCCTACGATTGCGGTTCCACTGCGGGAACCTTTTGGCGATGTGCCGCTCGATCTACAGACCGTCTTTGCGGACATGTACCGTCGCGCTCACTATGCGGAGAGCATCGACTACACGGGCACCATCCCGTTACCACGCCTCAAACCGGCTGAAGCGAATTGGGTGCGCAAGCAGGTCGAAACCTGGCAGCAGACGCGTGCAGCGTAATGCGCCTGCACTCTTCAAAGCCATCTTGAATTCTATCCTTTCAACCCCTGCATGGCCACGCCCTCGATGATATATCGTTGCAAGAGCAGATAGATCACAAAGATCGGCAGCATCACCAGCACTGAGGCCGTGGTAAAGAGGTGGTATTCCACAAAGAACTGGCCCACGTACTCGACCAAACCAACCGTAACCGGATACATTTCGCTGCGCTGCGCCACCACGAGCGGCCAGATCAGGTCATCGTACTTGAAGATAAAGACGATGATCGCCAGCGCGGCGATGTTGTGGCGTGTCAGCGGCATAACGATACGCCAGAAAATGCCAAACTCGGTGGCGCCGTCGATGCGGGCCGCATCGAGCAGGTCGTTGGGCACGCTGAGCATGGCCTGTCGCATGAGAAAGACCCCAAACGGGAAGATCACCGACGGCAGGATCATCCCCCAGTAGGTGTTGACCATGGGGATGCGCGTCCACTCTTGCACCCGCAGCAGCATCTTGAAGAGCGGCAGCAGATAGGTGATAAAGGGCACCATGGAAGCCGCCAGCACAAACCAGAAGAACATGTTGCCCAGGCGTGACGGGTCTTTGACGATCACATAGCCGATGAGGCTGCTGGTGAAGATGACAACCAGAGTCGAGCCGCCCGAATAGATGAACGAATTGAGAAAGTAACGGGCAAATTTGGCATGCCAAACCTCCGGGTAATTTGCCAGGGTAAACTCCTGGGGCCACCACGTCGGCGGGATGGCGCGCAGCTCGGCTGCCGTCTTGAGCGAGGCTATCACCACCCAATAGAAGGGCACAAAGAAGATGATCGCCCCCAACGCCAGCACCAGGTAAAGCGCAATGCGCCCCGCACTGCGTTGGAGACGCTCAACGCTCAGCGCCCGCGCCGGCAGCGTCTGCTGCTGTGTTCCGATTGAGGTTGTCGTCTCCATACCAGGCTCCCAGAAAAGGATCTACCAGAAAACAGCCACTGCCTTTGGTGGACAGGTAGCCGAGAACACAGGTAGACAGGTATTTGTCACTAGGTTCTGTTGACATTTCAGCCTGCACAGCGGTGCGATGCACGTGCGCACCCCGGCTGGGTCATACACTGCTAGACAAATGTCAACAGAACCTATCTACCTGTCTATCTGTCTACCTGTTTCCCTGTCTACCCAAATCTGTCATTTCGATACCTTCTAAAGTCTACTGTTACGCTGCACGTTCTTCTGCCCACGCTTTGAGGGGGATATCCTCATCCCTGGGTCGCCAGTAGCGCGAGACAGGATGGACCAGCGGGTCTTCGCCGCTATACAGCGTGCTGCCCGTGCCCAGTTCGCCGAGCAACTGCAACTGGATCGGGGTGCAGTCGGCCAGTACCGACGCGTCCTGGTGGTCGTAGTCCGATGGGCGAATCCAGCGGTGGTTGTAGCCGTAGTAGAGACATTTGCGCGGATGGCCGGCCAGGTTGGGCGTGACAGCATGGATCAGCGCTGTTCGCCAGACCAGGGCCGTGCCAGGCCGCACGTTGACCTCGACGATGTCCGCCGGGTCGACGATATAGTTGCCTGCAGCGTCCTTCTGTGACCGGCGGTGGCTGCCGCGCACGACACAGATCGCACCGCTGTTGTGCTGGGTCAGGTCGGTCAGATAGTAGCCGATCTTCATCTCCATATAGGGAATCACACCGTTGACGGACGGCCAGCCAAAGTTAGGGCCATCCGAATGCCAGGGGAAGAAGCTGTCTCTGGCGCCGAGATCTTTTTGCGCATCCTCTTGCCGCATGGGCGGGCGCACATCCATGTGCGACGTGCGGATCTGGATGTTGAAGCCCAGCACATCCACCACCAGCGGCAAGATTTTCGGGTGGTCGATGAGCGCCCGGAAGCGAGGATGGATGGCAACGATATTGCGGATCTGAAAAGCCTCGTGCGGCTCCAGGTTGCGCTCTTTGCGGTACTTGGCGTAGAGTTCGTCGACGACCTCGATCAATTCTTCGACTTCGGCGGGCGTCAACGCATCTTCCACCAAAAAGAAGCCGTCCTCGTCAAACTGTCGTTGTTGTTCGGGGGTAATCTGAAGCGGTTTGCCCGGCATTCCTGTTCTCCTTATCCGCCTAAGCCAAACGGCCACGGCCGCGGGATTGCCAAAAACATGAGCGCCGAACCCATCAGCGCCATATTTTTCATGAACTGGATCATCTCCATCTGTTTCGACTGGGGGTCTTCGACGGTCCAAAAATTGTGCATCATGAGCGAGACCGGCAAGTAAAAGAGCACGATGGCCAACACGCCGATCAGCGGGTAAAAACCAAGCAAGATGCTCAAACCACCGATCAACAACAGCACGCCACTCCCGATCACGGCGATTTGCGGCGCGGGCACCCCTTTTGAGCTGGCGTACCCGCTCATACCGCCTACCTGTGTAAAGTGATTGTAGGCGTTCATCAAGTAAAAGATCCCCACAATGATCCGCCCGATCAGGAACAGGATATCCATTTTGCCTCCTCTGCTACCATCTGTGCTATGATGTTGACAAAACAAGAACAGTACACCTGTTTGCTGCTCAATGTAGATTGGTGGTGGACCAGAGAAATCTGGTTTCTGAAAGGACTCTACGCGCACCATCCATACGCCCGCTTTACGGCGCAGGATGGATCGGATCGATCCAATAAACTTCCTCCGGTTCTTCCACTGCCGGAATATCCAGGTTGACCACCACCGGCTCCTGGTCGCTGCGCACGAGCACACAGTGGAGCTCCTCATCCGCCAATGCATTGATCTCCTGGTGCGGCACATAGGGCGGGACATAAATAAAGTCACCCGGCCCGGCCTCGGCTACATACTCCAGCCGCTCGCCCCAACGCATACGCGCCCGGCCCTTGACCACATAGATCACGCTCTCCAGTTCGCCATGATGGTGGGCGCCGGTCTTGGCGTCGGGGTGGATGGTTACCGTGCCGGCCCAGAGCTTGTTAGCCCCAGCTGTCGCCCGGTTGATGGCCGCCGCGCGCGTCATGCCGGGCGTCTGGGGCGTGTTGAGGTCGAGCGCATCTCCTTTGACGATGCGGACGCCGTGTGCGCGCCAGTTGGGTGTCGGTTGGTCGCTTATCCTTACCATCCTCAAACCTTAAGTGACGAGTGATGAGTGAGATGAGATAAAGTCACTCGTCACTCATCACTCATCAATACTCATACGTCGCGCGGATAAACCGGTACTGGATATACCCCACCCCCACCATGATCACAAAGTAGATGGCGGCCATGGCGCTGCCGTAGCCCTCATGACCGTAGGCAATGGCCGTGTTGAAGATGTGAAAGGCCATCAGATTGGTGGCAAAATTGGGACCGCCGCGCGTGCCGCCGCCTGCTTCGGCGGTCATGACATAGACCTCGGTAAAGGCGAGAAAGGCGCTCAACGTGGTCACGATCACCACAAAGGTCATCGTGGGCATGAGCAGCGGGATGGTGATGCGCCAGAAACGCTGCCAGCCGTTGGCGCCATCCACCTGCGCCGCCTCGTAGTACATAACCGGGATCGCCTGCAAGCCGGCCAGAAAGAGCACCATGGCAAAACCGGCCTCTTTCCAGATGCGCATAATGGCGAGCGAGCGCAGCGCCCATTCGCTCACGGTCAACCAGCGGATCGGGCCGAGGCCAAACCAGCCGATGATCACATTGAGCAAACCCTGCTGGCCGGGCAGATAGATGTAGCGCCAGACCAACGCGATCGCCACCAGCGGCACCACATACGCCGTAAAGAACGAAACCGTAAAGATACCGCGCACGGTGAGATTGCGGATCGAATTGACCGCAATCGCCAACAGCAACCCCAGGATCGTCACCCCCGGCACGACCATAAAGGCAAAGCGGAAGGTCACCCCCAACGATTTGCGAAAGACGGGGTCATCTGTAAACAGCTTGCGGTAGTTTGCCAGCCCCGCAAAGTCGAACTGGCCCGGCTCTTTGATGAAGAAGCTCCAATAGAACATCTCCAGGATGGGAATCCACAGCAGCACCAGGATGAACAGGAACGAGAGCAGCAGCACCGCTCGTCCCATTATGTGTTTGGGAAACCAGGATTCGGTGTACATAATGGTTAATGGTTAACGCTCAATGGTTCATGGTTAACGTCAACGGCTAATGTCTGATCTGCGCTCAGTAACTATTGACAATTAACCATGAACCATTGGGCATTGCTTAGCCGACCGCCGTCAACCATTGCGGGTTGGCCTCATAGTCGGCCGCGCTGAGGATGCTCCACTGCGGGTTGTTCTGCAGGAATTCATTGGCTGCTGCTTCCTCGCGCTGGCAGACGGCAGTGATGTCTTCGCCTTCGTCGCGGATGGCGGGCAGCGTGCGGCCAACAATGTCGCCCAACTCGCGTGGACTGAAGCCCCAGTCCACGCTGTTCTCTGGACGGTTCTTGACCGCAATTGCAGCCCAGTGCGGCCCCGAGTCTGTCGAGAATTCCGGGTCATCCCACATCGCCTTGAGGCTGGGCTGGATGCCACGCAGCTTGCAGTACTTGGCCAGGTAGTCCGGGCTGACCAGGTAGCGGTAGAGTGTCCAACTGGGCTCCAGGTGGCTTTCCTGCTGGGTCGTGACGGTGAAGCCGACATCGGGCCCGCGGTTGCCATAGACCGGCCCGCCGCTGAAAGTTGGATCGAGCATGATACCCCAATCAATGTCGGGGTACTGCGTGTCCATAAAGCCGTTGAACCAGGTCCAGTTATAGAGCGTGACTGCATTGCCGGCGCCAAAACGATCGCGCGAGATCAACCCTTCGGCGCGGCTGTCAACGCGGTGAACGTCGTAAAGGTCCATAATAAACTGCCATGCGTTGATCCCGGTCTCGTCGGCCAGGCGAACGGTGTCTTTGGTGGCGAACTGATTGCCGTCGAGGGGACCGGCCATGTGGTGGCGCAGAACTTGATGCAATGACAGTTCGTTGCCGTAGAAGGCGAAGCCCGCGCGGGTCAGCGTATCGCCATCCCACACGGTGACTTCTTTGGCCCAGGTGATAAAGTCTTCCCATGTGGTCGGGATGTCTTCAGGCTTATACCCCAATTCATCCAAAAGTCCCACGTTGTAATAGACCGCCCCGGCAAAGACACCGTTGGGCAGACCATAGAAGCGAGCATCGTCCGTCCCCGGCGGGATGCGATAGAGGGTGGCGGTCAGTTCGCCCATCTCCTCCTGCACGTTGATCACCTCATCAGGGATGGGGAGCAGCACCTCTTCTTTTTGCAGGGTGTCCAGAAATGTCTCATCAATCGAGGAGACATCGGGGGCGTTGCCGGCGGCCTTGGCCGTGAGTAACTTCTGTTGGAGTTCGCTCTCGGGCACAAATTGCATTTCGACCTGGATACCAGGGTGCTTTGACTGGAAGTCGGGGATCGCTTCGTTTTCAGTCATCCGGTTGATGGTAAGGCGGTCGGTGAACCAGGCGATAAGAGATGTGGTTGCCTCACCGGCAGCCGCACCCGTATCGCCAGGGGCGCCAGCCGGGGCGCAGGCAGCCAATAGGGCCACGGCGCCAGCGCTACCGGTGAGAACCAGGAATTGCCGACGACTCAGTTTCTCCTTGGCGATCATCGTGTTCCTCCTTGAATCGCGTGTGCGCTATACCGAAAAAAGGGAGAAGGGTGGGGTTCGAGGTCTAATCATACCTGTTTTGGCGGCTATACGCAACTTGAAAAATAAGGATACAATGGAGATGTATCCGACCAAGCGGCAAGCAGAACGGTGTAGTACAACAGTGGATAACCAAACCAGCTATCCACCTACTGGCCTGGTTATCCACCGCATCCTTTAGCCAACCTTATTCTTGATAGGCCCTCAGTTCAGGGGTGTGTCCAAAATTTGGGGCAAGTAGGGGAAGATGCCATCTTGCCCGTTGTAACCCGCATTCCGCGCCCAGCGGGCGCCCAGGGCCGGAGACAAGCTCATCCGCCAAGCCGGCGCCGGCCCTTTCCCGGAATGCTCGTGTCGCCAAGTTCTCGCCCCTAATCCTGGACGCACCCTCAGTTCAGCTACGGTTTGACAACCTACCCTCAACCTGCTATATTTCTGGGCGACAACTCGATAGCCATTCTAACCCGGCGCTGTATAGGGCAAGGACGCCCGCAGCACCAAGGTGCCAACTCCGGCAGACGTGTTCTGGAAGATGAGAGGAACGACGCCATATTCTGCCCGCCAGCTACTTGCCCACCCGTAAGAACGAACGGCAGCCTGTCCCTCCCATCGACCCGGTGAGAGGGCTTTTTCGTTGTCAAGTATGAATGGGCAATGGTCAATTGTGAATGATTGGCCGTGTTCATCCGTAATCCAAAATTTACAATTTACCATTCACAGCTTTTGAGGAAAGGGAAAAGAGTTTATGTCTACGGATCGCCAACTTGGCTTTCAGACTCGCCAGCTTCACGCCGGTCAGGCGCCCGACCCAACCACCGGCAGCCGCGCCGTGCCCATCTACCAGACTACCAGCTACCAGTTCCGCGACACGGAACACGCGGCTAACCTTTTTGCGTTGAAAGAGTTGGGCAACATCTATACACGCATCATGAATCCAACCACCGATGTGCTCGAACAGCGCATCGCCAGTCTGGAAGGAGGCGTTGCGGGCCTGGCCGCAAGCAGCGGCCATGCGGCGCAGGCGATGGCGATCTTTACGTTATGTGGTGCGGGTGACCATATTGTCAGCAGCAGCCGGCTCTACGGCGGCACGTATAACCAGTTCAATTACTCGCTGCCCAAGCTGGGCATCGAGGTCACCTTTGTCGATCCAACCGACCCCAGCAATTTCGAGAAAGCGATCCGCCCCAATACCAAGATTCTCTACGGTGAGACGCTGGGTAATCCGGACATTGCCATCTTCCCCTTTGATGAAGTGTCGGCAATTGCCAAATCCTACAACATACCGTTGATGATCGACAACACCTTTCCCACGCCCTATCTTTGCCGGCCCATCGAGCACGGCGCCCATATTGTCTGCCACAGCACGACCAAGTTCCTGGGCGGCCACGGCACTACCATCGGCGGCATGATCGTGGACGGCGGCAACTTTGACTGGACGAGCGGTCGCTTTGACAATTTCACCACGCCGGACCCGAGCTATCACGGGCTGGTTTACGCCAGCCTGGTTCAGGTGGGGTTGCCGCCTTTTGCCATCAAAGCGCGCGTCCACGTCCTGCGCGATATCGGTGCCTGCCAGGCGCCTTTCAACAGTTGGACAACCCTGCAAGGCGTGGAGACGCTGAGCCTGCGCATGGATCGGCACTGCGCCAACACCCAAACCGTCGCCGAATATCTTGAAGGTCACAAGGCGATCAACTGGGTGATGTATCCCGGTCTCAAGAGCCACCCCGATTATGAGCGGGCGAAGAAGTATCTGCCCAAAGGGGCTGGCGCGATCCTGGGCTTTGGCATCAAAGGCGGGGTCGAAGCCGGTCGCAAATTTATCAATAACCTCAAGCTCTTTAGCCATCTGGCCAACGTGGGCGACGCCAAGAGCCTGGCCATCCACCCGGCCACGACCACCCACAGCCAACTTACCGAAGAGGAGATGCGCACTGCTGGCGTCACACCCGATTTTGTCCGCCTGAGTGTGGGATTGGAAGACATCGAGGATATTTTGTGGGACCTGGAGCAGGCACTGGAAGCAGCGACGAAGTGACGTTGGGATT
>QEUW01000383.1 GCA_003577005.1 Chloroflexota bacterium
TGGGCGCCACGCCCACGGTCGCCAGCCTGACGCTCGACCTGGGCAACGCCTTTTCGCTTGATTTTGACCCGGTGCGGGCCAAGTTTGTGGCGCTCCGAGCCTCGGCGGCGCGCATTACGCAATCGGCGCAACTGGGTGGCGCAAGCAAACCACTCCAGGTGTTGATCCACGCAAGCGGCCTGCCCATTCCGTCGCAGCCGCCTGAAGCGTGCGGCTACAGCAACTGCATCGACCTGCGCAGCGTGCGCGACACCGTCACCAACCCCGACCGCGCATGGCAAATGCCTGATGTTCACATCTCCGGCGAGGCCGGCATGGTGGCAGTCAGTTCCGCCGGCGTGCTCCAGGTCTACAGCCGCGACTTCCCTGACGAACTGCGCCAGGCGGGCGCTGGCGGCGACACGGTGCTGGCGAGTATGGTCAATGCGCCGGCCGCAGCAAACGACTTCAACGCCAATTTCTCCTACGACACCTTTGGGGCCAAAGTGGTGGTCAAACGGGGCAAGTGTGTCGAGGAGGACGCCACGGAAGTAGACATCATCGAGGGCGCCACCTACATCAGTCTGCCCAGCATCGGCAGCAGCGGCGGGGTGGATGCGCGCATCGGCTCCAGCTTCAAGCTCTGCCAGTCCACCTTGCGCCGGGTCCACATGGAGTTCAAGACGCCGGTGGGAGTTCCGCTCGGCAATAGCGGCCTCTTCCTCACCGGGCTGGAAGGGACGGTGGACATCTATCCCGGCCACACGACCATCACCTTTGGCATCGACATCCAGGCCGCACCGGGGGGCGACGGCGGCATCCTTAAGATGCACGGACGGGTGACCATCGACACGCGCGGCCTCTTTGCCTTCCAGGGGCAGGGCAGCGTGCTCAAGGGCATCGTCGGTATCGACGGCGCGCTCTGGGTAGCATGGAACCCGCTGGACATCGGCTTCCGGGTGAGCATGGGTTATCCGCTCAAGAACCCGTGGATCAGCGGCATGTTGCGCGCCCACATGTGGCAGGGGCAGGGCTTTGCCAACCGCTACAGCTATTTGCCCGACAACGACGAGGTCCACATCGCGGCCCAAGCCAGCGTTACAATCTTGATCAAAAAGGGAGCGGCCTTTAGCTGGTGGTTTATCGACATCCCACCCAGCGATATTCACTTTGGTATCGAGATTGCCTTTGGTCAGTTTTGCAGCAATTCCTCTTGTTCGCAGTACGAATGGGGCATCAAGGGCAAATTCACCGTCGTCGGCTACGATGTGGGGCTCTACTACACCTTTGGCCGCGACCTGACCAGCCCCGAAGTCAACCCGGCCAACCTGTCGTTTATCCTCGGCAACGACAGCCATGTGCTCATCGACCAGTACAATGGCGCCACCGACGTGCCGGTCATGGCAGCGCAGGCATACGCCCCCGATGCGCTGGATGAGGTGGTGACCATTCATCGCTCGCCCAACGCCATCGACGCCGAGGATGACCTGATCCCCTTTACGGTTAGCCCCAACGCCAAACAACTGCTCTTTGGGCTGGGTTGGCAGGCCGGTGCTCCCCAACTCACGCTGATCCCCCCGCCGGGTGCGGGGATTGCCGGCGGGCCGGAGATCTCGCCCGACAATGCGGCGGCCAATGGCGCACAGTTCCACTTGTCGTTGCAGAGCACGCTGGTGAGCGTACAAAACCCCGCCGCGGGCGAATGGCGGGCGCGCATCAGCAACCTGAGCGAGGAGGGCATCGAACATTACCAGTTCACCTACTTTGCCAGCAAGGGCGCGCCGCTGGCCGAGGGCGAGAACCTCTTCCTCACCCCGGCCACCCCGGGCGAGCAGGGCACCGACCAATACCGCATCACCTGGCGCGTGCCCGCCGGGGCCACCGACGAGGCGACCATCAGCCTCTACGCCACCAGGCTGGGCGAGGATCAACTGGGCAATACCGAACAGGCCGTGCCGATCGCGCAAAATCTGCCGCTCAAACAGGGTTTCTTCGACTGGAACCTGACCAGTTTCCCCTTTGGCGACTACGCCATCAGCGGCCAGGTGGACGACGGCATCAACACCGCGCCGCCGGCAGCCTCCGAGGACTTGTGCGATGTCAACTTCAATCCGCTGCCCACGTTGCGCGCCTTTGACAGCCGGCGCTTTGCCATCACCCACGTCTTCACCGCCACCGGCACGATCCAGCCCAACGACCCTGGCTTCCCCGATGCGCCGTCGAACCTGGTGCTCACACCGCAGGATGGCGCCTTCCTCGCCCGCTGGACGCCCGCCACTGATCCGACCATGACGGCCTACCAGGTCAACGTGCAGTGGTCGCCCACCGAGTGGCGCAACTACACGGTGCTGGCCGGTCCAACGCCCTCGCTGCGGGTAGGTGCGTTGCAGAACGACATTGAGTACAATGTAACGGTCTACGCCCAGGATGTAGAGGGCAAGACCAGCGACGGTATCTTTGGCATCATCATGCCGCAGGCAGGGTGGGAAGAAATGCCTGAACCGCCTACCAGTTTGACCGTTGGCAGCGCCGGGAGTGGCAGCGCCACGATCAACTGGCAGCCCGCTATCGATACCGCACCGGCAGGCTATCGCATCCACTATGTGCGGGTGGGACGCGAGATCGAGAGCGGGCAGATGGAGAGCGCCATACCCAATGCTACCCTCACCGGTCTGCAACCGGGCGCCACCTACGATGTGCAGGTGAGCGCGCTCCACAGTGAGGGGTGGGAGAGCGACCGGTCGGCCGCGGTGCGGCTGGTCGTCACCAGTGGCGTCGACGCCGACAGCGACGGATTGCCCGACGACTGGGCGACGCTCTATGGCGTCAGCGGCGGTGGCAACGACCCAGATGGCGATGGCCTGACCAACAAGCAGGAGTTCGACTTGGGCGCCGACCCTACCCGCCAGGACAGCGACGGCGACGGCTTTAGCGACGGCGAAGAGGTGGCGGCGGGAACCGACCCGCTCGACGCCACCAGTTACGGGGATGTGTACAGCCAGCCGCGCCTCACCCTGGGTCAGGATCGGCTCGTTTTCTACACCAAGCTACAGACACCGGGCGAGGTGGCGCCCTCGGCTACGATCTCGTGGACCAACACCGGTGGCGGCAATCTGGCGCTGGCCGCAACGAGCAGCGCCGGCTGGCTCAACGCTCAGGTGGTGGGCAACGATGTGCGGATCACGACTGCGCCGCAGGGATTGACCCCCGGCCAGTACACCGGCGTGATCCGCCTGGCGCCGGCCGCAGGCAGCGAACCACTCATCGGCCAGGCTGCGTGTATCCGTGTGCAACTGTGGGCCTCTCCGCCCGATGTAGGGGGGAATGAATTGCCGTATCGGATCAACCTGCCGCTGATCAACAACGGGGGAACGTCGCCGTCCACAGGTTTGCTTGTCTATGGAGACGCGCTGGCCGCCGGCTGGGAAGACTGGTCGTGGAACAGCACGGTCAACTTGAACGAGACGGGTCGGGTGCAGAACGGCGCCAGCGCCATCGCGGTGACCTACAACGCCGCCTTTGCCGGGTTCTCGCTGCGGGCGCCAGAGGCGATCAACACAGCGGGCTACTCGGCGATCCGCTTCTGGGTCTACGGTAGCGGCGGCGGCAGTCCGTTGACGCTCTACACCGAGGGTGGCGACAGCGGCCCGCTCAGCAGCCAGCATACGTTCACCGCACCGCCGAACACCTGGACGCAGATCACCGTGCCGCTGAGCGCGCTGGGCAACCCGGCGCTGATCAAGCGGATCAATGTGCAGGAGAACGGTGGCGGCGCGCAGCCGGCCTTTTTCCTGGATGAAGTGCAGTTGGTGGGGCGATGAGCCGCTCTGCGCGACCTATATGTGGGTTTGCACGAAATTGAGCAGTTCAGTCGCAAGCCTCATCGCTTCGCCCGCTTCTGATTGGCTGGGTGGACCTTTCGGTCCACCCCCCAATGAGCGCATCGGGGTAGCGTGTTGGCATATAATACTGGTCGACCACTGTGCAGTGTGGCAAGAATTGTGCAAAAGCGGCGTCGATTGTGGTGCAGCCTGCCAGGAGTTCAAGGAGGTGGTGTGTTTTAGGATAGGTGCCTGTGTGCTGGAGTAAATAGCCTTTGAGCGCCTTTTCGATGCACTGCTAGGCGAGGAAACAGACGTACGCAAAGTATTCTTCGTTAAGCACCAATTGCGCCACTTCGAGATCTTCACTGGCCCGCTCAAGCCACTGCTGGGGCAGGTTGGCGCTCATAAAGAACTTTCCCTTTGGCAAGCACTTCGTTACAAATAAAGTGGTGCCTCTCGGCTACCATTTGCTCAAACTCTTGAGGAGTGTATATAAAGTAATTTACACTGACGGGTGCAAGGCAGAGCAAGGCTATCTGTTTGAGGCGTTGGAGAAACGGCAGCGACGTTTCTTTGATTATCACCAGATCTAGATCGCTCCACTCGGTCACATTGCCCGTTGCCATCGAGCCAAACAAGATGATTTTCTCCGGCTGATATTGGGTGATGAGGACATGGAAGATCTGATCAAGCGCCTTTTTTAGTTGCGCATGTCTTTGCTGGTTCATGGGCGTCAGTATAAAACGGAATGGCATGAAGCGCCAAATAAGCGTACGGTGTTAGGTTTATCCGGGATGATATTTGGATTCTATGCAAGTATGTATCAAAGAATGCACATTGTTGCAATAAAATTCAGGTGCGATATGAACAACAAAGACCAGCAGAGCGGGCTTATCTTGTGGGCGGTCATCACTCTGCTCTCAACCTTCCTTGTCAGCGCTATGCTCGCATCGCCAACGGCGGCGTTTCCACTGGCGCCACGCACTGCCCTGGCGGAACGCTCGATCTACGCCGATGCGCTCACCCCCGGCTGGCAAGATTGGTCGTGGGACACGGCGACCGACCCGGCCAACGCCGCTCCGGTTCACAGCGGTGCGGCCTCCTACGCAGTGACCCATAATGCGGCCTGGGGCGGCTTCTATCTCCACGCCGACCCGGCGGTGAGCACAGCCGGTTACACGCACCTGCGCTTTTGGATCCACGGCGGGGCTACCAGTGACCAACAACTCTTGCTCAAGATCAACGGCAACGAGACGGACACCCTGGCTGTCACTGCTCAGGCCAATCAATGGCGGCAGATAGATGCGCCCCTAGCTGATCTGGGTAGCCCGGCAACGATCAGCGATCTTTATCTGCAAGATGCCTCTGGCGGCGCCCAACCCACCTACTTTCTCGACGACATCGCCCTGGTGACAGCCAGTACCGGGCCAGGCTTCCCCGACGCCACGCCCGACCGTACCCTCAACTTCCCCGGTGCGCTCTCTGGCGTGACGATAGCACCCAACGGGCGCATCTACGTGGCCGCCTGGCGTGAGAACCGGGTCTACAGTTGGCCTAATGCCCAGACCGCCGCCGACCCGGCTAGCTCGGCTGACCTGGTCTTGGGCGATGTCAACAACACGCGCCCGCTCGACCCAGGCGCTGGCTGTGGCGCTGCCGACACGAGCGCCACCCTGCTCTGCGGGCCGGAAAGCGTCGCCGTCGATGCGCAGAACAATCTCTACGTGGCGGATACCTACAATCATCGCGTCTTGGTCTTTCTCAACCCAGCCACCGACGCCGACCCGTTGGAAGCAGACTTTGTGCTCGGCCAGGGCGGCAGCTTTGCCAGCCATGACCAACACAAGGATGCGCCAGCGGGCAACAACATCATCGAAGGCTTCTCCTATCCACGCGGGTTGGCGATGGATGGCAACAGTGATCTGTGGGTGGTGGATGAGTATGGTTATCGGGTGCTCAAGTTTGTCCAGCCGCTGACTACTGACACCGTGCCCGACCTGACCGTTGGTCAGCCCAACCTGGAGAATCGCACCGCCGGGACCTTCCAGTTGCCACTCGGCGTAGCGGTAGACAACAGCGGCAACGTCTACGTCGCCGACATCCAGGCGAAACAGGTGTTGCGCTTTGATGCGCCCGGCGCCAATGTGACAGTCGCCAGCCAGACGTACACAGACTATGCAGGGCCAAACCAATTCGACGGGCCGACTGATGTCGCCATCGACCGGACCGGCAACCTCTACGCCGCTTATGTCAACGCCCGGCGGATTGGCGTCTTTGCCGCGCCGTTGGCGGATAACACGGGCGATCACGTTATCGAAGAGGTCAATTATCCGCACGGCATGGTCTTTGACGGGGCAGGCAACCTGTATGTGGCGCTCTGCAATGCGCCTTATCCGTGTGATGGGCCGGGCAAGCTGCTGGTCTATAACGTGCCGGAAACGGCTACGCCCACCGACACGCCTACAGAAACGCCTACGGAGACCCCCACAGAAACGCCCACGCCGCCCGCCGATATTACGCTGGCCGTCGATGTGGCCGCCGGGCGCAAACCGATCAGCCCCTATATCTACGGTCTCAACTTCGCCAAAGAAGCCTTTGCCGCCGAGATCGACCTGCCCTTGCGCCGCTGGGGAGGCAACGCCACCAGCCGTTACAACTGGCAGACGGGCCACACCAACCACGCCGCGGATTGGTTTTTCCACAACAACGTCAAATATGATGAATACAGCGGGGTTACACAGACGGCTGACGAGTGGATTCAGCAAAATCAGCGCACTGGAACCGAATCGCTGATCACGCTGCCCATGAGCGGCTATGTGGCGAAAGATGGCGATCAGACAACGTGCGCCTACAAAGTCTCAAAATATGGGCCGCAGGATGCGGTCGACAGCGGCAGCGGCTATCCCGACTGTGGCAACGGTCTCCGCAACGGCCAGCCGATCGACAACGACCCGCTGGACACCAGCATCGCCGTCGATGAAAACTTTAGCGCCGGCTGGGTGATGCACCTCAAAAATAACGCCGCTACCAACGGAGTTGTCCAGTTCTACGCCCTGGACAACGAACCCGATATCTGGTTCGAGACGCACCGCGATGTCGCCCCCACCGGCTGGAAATACGCCGAGTTCCGCGACCTCTCGTTCCGCTATGGCGCCGCGGTCAAGACCGCCGACCCGTCTGCCCGGCTCTTTGGCCCGGTGGTCAACGGCTGGACCTACTACTGGCACGGCGCCTATGACGGCCAGCGCCAGGACTGGGAGACCCCCGACGACCGCAATCTGCAGCAGATGCGCGCTTACGAACAGACCCATGGCGTGCGGCTGCTCGACTATCTCACTGTCCACTTCTACCCGCAGAACGGGGTGAGCCAGACGTTGGCCGACAACGCCGCCAGACAGGCGCTGCGTCTGCGCTCGACCCGCGCCCTGTGGGACCCGGCCTACGTCGATGAAAGCTGGATCGCCCAGGCCGGGCCGGATGGCGGCATCGTCAAGCTGATCCCCCGCCTGCGCGCCTGGGCAGACGCCCACTATCCCGGCACAAAGCTGGCGCTCACCGAGTACAACTGGGGCGGGCTGGAGGACATCAATGGTGCGCTGGCGCAGGCCGAAATCCTGGGTATCTTTGGCCGCGAGGGGCTGGATGCGGCGGCGCTGTGGAATTACCCAACACGTAGGAACAACGCCGGTGAGGAGATCAAGTACGACATCTTCGAAACATTACCCGGCGCCTACGCCTTCCGTATCTATCGCAACTACGACGGTCAAGGGGCCAAGTTTGGCGAGACCAGCGTGCGCGCCGCCAGCAGCGACCAGGCAAAAGTATCGATCTACGCCGCCCAGCGCAGCGATGATGGCTCGCTCACCCTTGTGATCATCAACAAGTCGGGCGGGCCACTCACCGCCAATCTCTCAATCTCCAATCTCTCGATCTCCAATCAGGCCGAAGTCTATCGCTACAGCCAGGTTGATCTCAACGCCATCCAGCGCCTGCCCGACCAGCCTGTGACCGGCGCCGGATTCGTTGCCACCTACCCGGCCAACTCGATCACGCTGGTGCGGCTCCCCGTGGCCGATGGCGCATCGACCCCCACGCCAACACCGACGTTGACGGCCACCGCAACCGCACCGGCGGGCGCTACACCAACACCGACCCCCACGCCCACTGCCACCTCACCGGCAGGCGGAGGCAATGAGCGTATCTATCTGCCATTGGTTGAGAAGTAAACGAAAGCACATCGATATGAGTGTTGGTCACACACCTGATAGCGTAGTCATTCTCATCCTGCTTGTCTTTGCCGCCATCCCGGCCTTCTTTGTGCTGGCGTTGGTGGGGCGGTTGTTGCGCTGGCTCTTGCGCATCAAAAATCCTGATTTTGCCTTCTACTTCACCATTGGCGCCATCATCGTTGCGGTTTTGGGCAGCTCGCTCTATCTGGACCTGTATGGGGAGGTCGTGCCAGGGTCGGTAGTGAAGAAAGTCGAGGAGATCGAATACCGCGAGGAAGGCGATTGGCGGCACAAGTTCACTCTGACAGTGGAATACACGCTGCCGGGGCAAGGCGTCGCCACCGCCGTCCTCAGTCCCCCGGGCGACCTGTTCGATGCAGCCACCGAAGGCGAAACCCTGCCCCTGCGGGTGCTCAACTTTGGCGAATGGCCGAGCCTGGTGCGGCCTGCGGACCAATCGACCCTCACCTGGCTCCCCTGGCGCTGGATCGGCGGCATCCTGGCGCTGATCGGCGCCCTGGTTGCGCTCTGGAAGGTCAGCAATACACGCATCGGCTGTCTGCCCGGCGTCTTCTTTGTCTGTGCGCTGGCGACGATCCCCTTTCTCAACAAGTGGTGGGAATGGCAACGCAGCATGGACGGCAGCCTTACCCCGTTGCGCGCCTCGACGCGTATCGAAGCCGTCCAGCGCGTCACCTGGCTCGATCCGCTGCCCGGCGAGAGCAACAACGGCGAAAGCTGGGAGACCGGCTTTACCATCCCCCAGCCTTATGACATCGTCACTGTGCGCTATCAACCTGATGGCTATCCTGAGTGGGTGGTGGGCGTCGATGCTGTAGATGCGGGGAAGCCCGACGTGCAACCAGGAATGGCGGTGATCGTCGCCTATTCACCACATGACCCGCGCCAGGTGCGGCTGCTCGACGCCAGCCGCCTGCACCACTGGGTCAACCCGCTCGGGTGGGTGCAGGATCAGATGGTCAACCTGGCGATCTCCCTGGGGTTGATGGTGGCCGCATCTTGGGTGGGTGACCGGCTCAAGGCGTGGTGGCGGCAGCGAGTAGCGGATGCGCTCGCACGGCGGGAGCAACAGCTTTTGTAAGCCATACAGTAGTCACAACCCGCCCCTGTGCTGGACCGCACTCCCATCATGTGATGCGCACGCTATGCAAAACCGCTGTCTGTGTTATGCTATACTCAAATCAGCATGAGAACCGGAGTTCTACTTTACACCCGCATTCCGGGAAAGGGCCACAATGCTTCTCCGCAGCGTAGGCTCGCTGGCCCTTTCCCGGAATGCGAAAGG
>QEUW01000384.1 GCA_003577005.1 Chloroflexota bacterium
AGTACATAAAGACCAGCAAAAACAGCACCGTCGGCAGAAGAAAGAGATAGAGTGGCGCTTTCCGCCGCAACTCTTCCCATACTGTACGTTGGCGGGCGCTCGCCGGCTGTATCACTCGTTTTGTTTGCTGTAAGACTTGATTGCTCATTCAGAATCCGTTCAATATTTCTTCACGGTGAATCAGAGATGATGGGACGATGAACCCTCGTCTGTCGTCCATCGTCCCATCGTCTACCAAACCATCACCGGTAAACTCACTCCCTGGCGGGTGGGTTCTCCCAATCCCAGTCGTTCTGCTCTGCCAGCTCATCCACCGTTTGCAGCATGAGTTCTTTGACCTTGGTCATATATTGCTCCATGTCGGTCTGGTCGCCCATAAACTCCTGCAGAGACCCATCGTTTCGGTGTTGGACATGGCCTGGATCAATTCGGCCATCGAGGGCAACGGTTCCGTGCCGGCGATGGTGGGGATAAAGGAACCCAGGTCATTGACCATCGGCCCGGCATTCTGGGGTGCGGTGAGAAACTTGAGAAAGTCCACTGCAGCCTCCAGCTTTTCGGGGGACATGGTGCTATTGGCCTGGTTGGTCGAGATGCTGTACTGGAACGCCGCCGAGGGCCCGCCGATCATGGGTGCGGACACACCGGTGTAAAACTCGGTAGCTTCTTCGTCAAAGGTCGGCAGCGAGAAGGTGGCCCACTCGAACTGGACTTCTTCGTTGTTCAAAGTCTGGGGCACTGCCCAACTGCCGTTCCAGTACATAGCTACATCGCCGTTGACAAACATGCGGAAGGTGTCGGTGATGTCCATGCTCAGCGCCCCCGGCACCCAGTACTGCGACCAATCCTTGAGAATGCGGAAGGTTTCCTGATAGCGCGGGTCCATGGGGTCCCAGATGCCAACGGCATAGTTGCGCGCCTGGGCGTAGGGGCTGAGACGGAACAGATTGCCATCGACGTTGAGTTCGTCGAAACGGTCGCCGTAGAACTGGGTGGCACCTACCCGGTGCCACCAACTCCAGATAAAGGCGCTGGGACCAAGCGGGAAGGCAAAAGCCTCTTTGCCCGTCCCCTTGATCGCCTCGTGCGCGGCGATAAACTCAGACCACGTCTGCGGCGGGTTCTCCGGGTCAAGACCGGCTTCGGCAAAGATCTCTTTGTTGTAGAAGATCGCCGTCCCCACATAATCCGCGTTGACCTGATACCAGTTGCCGTCGTCCGCCTGGACAAATTCCATCACAAAGCCCGCAAAGCTGTCCATCCAGCGCTCGTTGCCCGGCTGGCCGGCCGGTACGTAGGGGTTCCCCTGGTTCAGATACTCGGTGAGCGGCTCGAACATCCCGCGCGGCAGTTGGTTGTTCACCTGGCTCGCCTGCAGCCAGACGATGTCGGGAAGCTGGGCGCCGGCCGCCTGTGTGCGCACCCAGGTGATATAATCCGAGCCAGGAGCCAGCGGCGGGATCAATGTGATGTTGATATTAGGGTGCAGCCTTTCATACTCGGCCACGATACGGTTCAGATAACGCGGCGGGTTGGGCGTGTTGGCGGTCGGCTCAATCGGTGTGTAGGCCTGGGCGTAGAAGGTGATCTCCCCCTCATAGGCGAGTTCCGGCACGTCGGTGTATTCGATACCCTCGGCTTCAGGCGCCAGGGGTGGAATATCAGCCGAGAGTTCGATCACTTCTTCGGCTTCCTCGGTTGCCGCAGTACTGTCACCCGCTTCTTCTGCAACGGGCGGGGCGGCTGGCGGCTGCGGGCCAGCACAGCCGATAGCCAGTGCCAGCACGACCAGGATGCTCACAAAAGACGAAAACCAGATTCGCCGGGGCATGGGTCTATTTCTCCTTTGACTGAATTTTGAGACACGCAGGGAATCTTACGGTCAGGTGAACAGGTGTCGGCACTGGGGAGTACCAATACATCTATTATGCTATTATGAGGAGATTAGGAGGAAATGTCAAACCTTGTTGTAAGGTGAATCTGCGCCTATCATTTGCGGGTTGCACCGCGCTGGCGCACTTTGAGCCGCCGTAACAGTTCATCATTGGTGGGCGCCAGTCCCATCAGTTGCAGCAAGTCGCGTAACGCAGCCTTGGGTTCGCGGCTGGCCAGCCAGCGGCGCAGTAAGACCAGCCGTTCCATCTGCTCGAAAGGATAGAGCAACTCTTCTTTGCGCGTGCCGCTTGCCAACACGTTGATCGCCGGGTAGAGCCGCGCCTCGGCCAGTTCCCGATCCAGCACGATCTCGCTGTTGCCCGTACCCTTGAACTCCTCAAAGATGTAATCATCCATGCGCGAACCGGTTTCGACCAGCGTGGTGGCGATGACCGTCACGGAGCCACCGTTCTCGATGTTACGCGCCAGCCCAAACAGCCGCCGCGGAATTTCGAGCGCCTTGGCATCGATACCACCCGAGAGCGTACGCCTGGCCCCCGCGCCGGAAAGATTAAAGGCGCGCGCCAGCCGCGTAATGCTGTCGATCAGCAACACTACATTGCGGCCACACTCCAGTTCGCAGCGAATATGCGCCATAGTCAATTCCGCCAGTTCAATGTGTGCGGCGAGTTCCTGGTCGTTTGAACTCGCCAGTACCTCGGCGGCGACACTGCGGCGAAAGTGCGTCACTTCCTCGGGCCGTTCGTCGATCAGCAAGAGGATGATGCGGGCATCCGGCTCGCTGGCATGGATCGACTTTGCAATCTGTTCGAGCAACTGGGTCTTGCCCGCCTGCGGGGGCGCAACGATCAGCCCGCGCGTGCCCCGGCCAATGGGGGCAATGAGGTCAATGATCCGCATCGAAACGTCACCGCTGTCGCCCAGGCGCAAGCGTTCGCGCGGGTCGATTGCCACCAGTTGCTCAAAACGCGGTCGCGCCTGAAATTCTGCCGGCGCCAGGCCACAGACCGACGCCACGGTTGCCAACTGGTTGCCCTGCTTGCCACGCCGTATCTCTCCGCTCACCAAGGCGCCTTCCACCAAGCCGTTGGTGCGGATCAGCTGCGCCGACACCCACGGGTCATCTGGGCCAGGTTGGAACGAGCGCGCAGCGTCGCGCAAGAAGCCGCCACCCCGCGGCAATACTTTTAGGACTCCGCTAGCGGTTGAGGACATTGATTTATTTGTACCCTTCTTTCTCAGGTGTTACACAGGTGCCTGGGAACAGCACGTCCAAAGGACACGCACTTGCCGGCTGCCGCCAGGATGGCGGCGCTTCCACTTGCGTAACTCCTACGTCTTATGCGATTGCATGTGAGGCCGGTGGCATTGGTGGATCATGGGGCAACCGACGAAGCAACAAGGACTCGTTTCTTACGATTGAAGATAACACGGATCAACCAGAATGGCAAACAGGTCTGGTAAGATGGGTGCATCCAGGATTGGGGGCGGGTTGCCCCGGCCTCGCATTCCGGGAAAGGGCCGGAAAGTTTCTGAACGTTCACCGCGACGGCGGCCCTTTCCCGGAATGCGGGTTTGCCAGGGTCGTTCAAAAGGCGCGCTGGCGAAGACTTCCGGGAGGTGGCCGGTCAGCTTCTCACATGGATTGCAGGTGTTCGCCGGCCACCTCCCGGAAGTCAGGTCAGACGAGAAGATCTATCCTTTGCAGCTCCCTGCCAGGTTGGCAGCTTGCCCGACCCTCCTCTGCTTTTGACACGTAAACTGCGCCCGGCTAAAATTAAAGATCACGCACTCGTACGCTTATCGAAGACCTGCCCGGCCTACACCGGACAACAGGGGGCAAACTGTGACCAATCAAACGATTCAACTATTTCACGAGGTCGCCACCGACCAGGCGTCCACCGCACAACAGAAGTATCACATCTGGACCATCGGCTGCCAGATGAACGTGGCCGACAGCAATCATGTGGCGGCTGAGCTAGAGAAGATCGGCTACGGCCCGACGGATAGCCTCGACGATGCCGATGTCGTCGTGCTCAACACCTGTGTCGTGCGCCAGAGCGCCGAAGATAAGGCCATTGGCAAGTTGGGCAGCCTCAAACCCTGGAAGCGGCACAACCGCAACCGCACGCTTGCCCTTATGGGTTGTATGGTCGGCGTCAAACCGAGCCCGCAGTTGATCGACGCCTATCCCGAAGTCGATGTCTTTATGCCGCCCAGCGAGGCGACGCCGCTGATCAACTATCTGCGGCAGGAGGCGCTCAACGCCGAGATGGCCGAGATCGAGCGCCAACAGCTTGCCCAGCGCTATGCCCTCCAGGATGAAGCCCAGCCCATCGGCAGCGCGCAGTCCATCAAGCATCTGGCGCTGAGCGGGCCTGCGCCCGTGGCCGCCCATGTGCCCATTGTCTACGGCTGTAGCCATGCCTGTACCTTTTGCATCATCCCCTTCCGCCGTGGGGTCGAACGCAGCCGCCCGGTTGACGAAATTGTCAACGAGATCCGCGGTCTGGTCGATCAGGGTGTGCGCGAAGTCACGCTATTGGGCCAGATTGTAGACCGCTACGGCTACGACTGGCGCGGGGAACTGGGCAATAGCCGGACCGTCGCCGCGTATGAGGGAAGGAAAGAGACTAGAGACTGGGGACTAGAGACTGGAGACTTGCCAATTTCCAGTCTCCAATCTCAGTACGACCTGGCCGATCTGCTCCACGAACTCCACGACATCGAGGGGTTGTGGCGCATCCGTTTTCTGACCAGCCACCCGAACTATATGACGGATCGCATCCTCCATGTCGTGCGCGACCTGCCCAAGGTCTGCGAGCACATCGAGGTGCCCATCCAGGCCGGTGCTGACGAGGTACTGGAGCGCATGAAGCGCGGCTACACGAATGCCGAATACCGGGCGCTGGTTCAACATATCCGCGAGGTGATCCCGGATGCCGCCGTCCACACCGACATCATCGTCGGCTTCTGCGGCGAAGCCGACGAGCACTTCCAAGAGACCTACGATGTGCTCGCCGACCTCAAGCTGGACAAGGTGCATCTGGCCCGCTATAGCCCGCGGCCCGGGACTGTCAGCGAGCGGCGCATGGTGGACGACGTGCCTGAGGAGGAGAAGGTTCGCCGCCACAAGGCGCTCGAACAGTTGCAAGAGCAGGTCAGCGCCGAGATCAACAGCCGCTATCTCGGCCAGGCGGTCGAGGTGTTGGTGGAAGAGCAGCACAAGGGTAAATGGCGGGGCCGTAACCGGCAGAACAAGCTCGTCTTTATCGACAGCGAACTGCCCCTGCGCGGCCGGCTGGTCGAGGCGCAGATCACCTGGACCGGGCCGTGGAGCATGCAGGGCCGCTTTGTGCGAGATGTCTCGCCGCTGCCCGACAAGGTGGAAGCGCCCAAGACAACCTTTGCCGTAAACCTCATAGCGGCTGCCGATTAAACCACGCTAACATTTCGCTTGAACAAATTGGCGTGACTCGACCTCCGGGAGGTGACCGGTGAGATTTTGGTCTAGAAAGTGCGCTCCAGTCACCTCCCGGAGGTCGAGTCACACTTCAACACCTGTGCGATCACCCGAATATCCTCCGGCCCCGTCCGGCAGCAGCCGCCGATGAGCCGGGCGCCGGCGGCGAACCAGCGCCGCGCCGGTTCGGCAAAGTCGGTCGTCCCCGCGCCAGCGACCCAACAGTGATTGGCTGCATCCCACTCCTCACCGCTGTTGGGGTAGGCAAGTAGGGGCTTGTCCGTAACCCTGGCGGCGCTGCGCAAAAGAGCCTCCACATAGCGCGGTGGCGTGCAGTTCAGCCCTACGGCCACGATTTGCTCCGACTCGTTGGCCAGCGCCACGCAATCGGCAAAGCGCTCGCCGTGGCAGGTGTGTGTCTCATCGCAACAGCTAAAACTAAGCCACGCTGGAGTGTCGGGGAATTCCGCCAGCAGCCGCACCAACGCTTCCCCCTCCGCCAGGCAAGGGATCGTCTCGCACGCCAGCAGATCGGCCCCGCTCTCGGCCAGCACCGCCAGGCGCGGCCGGTGAAAATCCATCAGCTCTTCGACCGACAGCCCGTAATCGCCCCGATATTCCGAGCCATCGGCCAGATATGCCCCATAGGGGCCAATGGATACGGCAACTAATAAAGAGTGATGAGTAAAGGGTGACGAGTGACGGTTGTTCAGCGTTGCAGCACCGGTCTCCGATCTCCAGTCTCTAATGATCTGCTCCCGCGCCTCACATGCCAAGCGCACGCTCAGACGCATGAGGTCAGCAGCCTGTTCATGGCTCAGGCCGCGGCGGGCCAGACCGGCAAAGGTGGCCTGGTAGCTGGCCGTCGTTGCCACATCGGCCCCGGCGGCATAGTAGTCATAGTGGAGCTGGCGGATCAACGCTGGGGCCTCTAGCAGCAACTTGGCCGACCAGAGCGGGTCGTTGAGATCGGCGCCCCGCCGCTCAAGTTCGGTCGCCAATGCGCCGTCGAGGATCACAACACCCTGTGCATCTAGTAATGGTTGAAGCGGATTGTCCATGCGCCTATTATACCATGCCCCGGCCAGACCTCCCGGAGGTCCTTGCTGAATGAAAAATCCTATTTTTTACTTTGTTCAGTATTGACTGAACAAAGCGAACATGATATTCTTATCGAGGGCCGCACAAGCGCTTGCGGGGTGGAGATAAAGTATCGGGGACAAGCGTCGCCCCAGCAGCAAGGAGAAGACGATGAACATCCTGATCAGCACAATCGGCTCACGCGGTGATATCCAGCCCTTTATTGCGTTGGGCAAAGGGTTAAAGGCAGCCGGGTATCGGGTCTCGATCTGCACTGCCGAAGGTTTTCAACCCTTTGTCGAGGAGCATGGGCTCGATTATGCCTACATGAACAACGGGATCCTCGAATTCATGCGGGCGCAAGAGGGACAGGCCGCCATCGAAGGTAGTGGCAATATGCTCGAACTGATCCGCACGGTCAAGCCGATCATGCGCCAGGCGATGGAGGATGAATGGCAGGCGGCGCAGATGTTCCGGCCTGACCTGATGATTTATCATCCCAAATCATTGGGGAGCTATCATATTGTCGAAAGGCTGAACATTCCAGCCTTCCTCTCACTGCCGTTGCCGTTTTATACGCCCACACAAGCGTTTCCGAATCCCTTTTTTGGCAACTTGAGGTTGGGTGGCTGGTTCAACCGGCTCAGTTATACGCCAATGGCTTGGTCCACGGCCATGTACGCCGGAGAGACCAACGATTTTCGGGTCAAGAGCCTGGGGCTGCCGCCCCGCTCTCGCTTTGCCAGCATGCTGGTAGATGCAAAGGGGGAGCCGGTGCCTGTGCTCTACCCCTACAGCCCTCACGTGCTGCCCGTCCCGGCGGACTTTCCGCCCCATGTGCATGTGACCGGCTACTGGTTTCTCGACCACGATGAGGGG
>QEUW01000385.1 GCA_003577005.1 Chloroflexota bacterium
CGTCGGCGTTGCTTGGGGCGTGTTGGGTGCCCGTTGGCGCACCGGGCCATGCGGGTGCGCAGAAGATGCACTGGCAGCGTACTCTTGATGAGCGCTTTGGGGCAGACGGCTGGCGCCTGAGCCATTATATGCGAGGGCGGATCGTCTCCAAGGCGGAGGCGTTGCGCGAATATGAGCAGAGCTACCGCGTCTATCTGCACAGCCGGCCGGCGCTGGTCGAGTTTCTGGTCACCTACTGTGGCAATGTCTACGATGACCAGGTGAGCAATGTCTTCGACGAGCGCTATGACCAGCCGCACACGCCCGCCAACCACTATCAGGACATCGCCGTCCGCCGCGTGATCGCCGAGATAGTGGACGATGTGACCTGGCCAGCGGTCACCGACACGCCGGCAGAGGAGGCGGACCTTGTCGATCTCAACGATGGGCAGACGCACCGGCTGCCGCGGGCGCGAGGTTTTCGTGGTTCCTATCTGCTGCAAGTGCGCGGGGCCGAATCACCTGGTTTTTTGCTCAACCCGGCGGTCGTGCCCGTGCATGACCCTGCGTTGATTATCCCGCACCCGCAGATGGAGGGCTGGTTTTTGCACGAGGGCTGCCAACATCTCTCGGTTGAAGCTTTCTGGCAGATGAGCAAGGTGGTCGAAGTGCGCTACGACCGCTTTCTGGCGCTGGGCGCCGTCCGCCATCACCCACTGGCAGGGTTGACGGCGTAAGATGATCCGAATCTGGACAAGTCAAAACCAAAGCAGGAACACAGAGAGCGCCGAGGAGATACAGAGGACACAGAGCTTTTTCTCTGTGCTCTCTGTGTCGCTGCTTTGTTTCAACCTGGTAGGTTTGCCTCGATGAATCACAAAGAAACCGCGATGACCGATCTGCTCATCCAAAATTGCCATGTCCTGCTCTTCGACAGCGCCGGCCGGCCAGAGGTCCGGCACCAGCAGGATATCCTCATCACCGGCGGCACGATCAGCGCGATCCTGCCGGCGGCGCCGGAACACAGTGCCCAGGCGAAGGAAGTGATCGATGGCCGCGAGCAGGTGGCGTTGCCTGGGCTGATTAACACCCACGCGCATGTGCCCATGGTGCTCTTCCGCGGCCTGGCCGAGGATGTTTCTATCGAGCGCTGGTTCAACGAGTTTATCTGGCCGCTTGAAAGCAACCTGACGGCGGAGGATGTCTACTGGGGCATGTTGCTGGGTCTGACCGAAATGATCGAGGCTGGCGTAACCACCGTGGCCGATCATTATTTCTTTATGGATGAAGCGGCGCGGGCAGTGGACGAGGCCGGCACGCGGGCGGCGCTCGGCTGGGCCGTCTTTGGCAGCCAGGGCTACGAGCAACTGGACGCCACCGCCGCCTTTGCCGAACGCTGGCATGGCCAGGCTGGCGGCCGCATCACCACGTGGATAGCGCCCCATGCCCCCTACACCTGCGATGATGACTTCTTGCGGGCAGCGGTGGCCCATGCGCGGCGGCTCAACGTCGGCATCCACATCCACGCCGCCGAGGAGATGGGGCAGACCGAGGCCAGCCTAGCAAAGCGTGGCATCACGCCGATCCAGGTGTTGGAGCAGACTGGTATCCTGGACGGACCAACGATCATCGCCCACGGCTGTGGCATTCTGCCTCAGGATGTGGAATTATTGCGTCGCTATGGCGCCCATGTGGGTGTGGCGCACTGCCCAAAGACGTACCTTAAATTGGGCATGGGGTTGACACCGTTGTTTTCTTTACGTACGGCCGGCGTCGCCGTTGGCCTGGGCACTGATGGTGCGGTCAGCAACAATACGCTGGACATCTGGGAAAGTCTGCGTCTCACGGCGCTCCTGCAAAAACACGAAGCGCGTAACCCCGAGGTGATGTCGCTGGCTGAAACGCTTGCCATCGCCTGGCCCGGCAGCGCCCGCGTCCTGGGCCTCGGTGACCGCATCGGCCGGTTGGCGCCCGGCTACGCCGCCGACCTGATCCTGGTAGACTTGAGCGGCGTGCATCACCAACCGCTCCACAGCATCACCAGCAGCCTGGTCTACAACACCCGCGCTACGGACGTGCGGACGGTTATCGTCAACGGTCGCGTCCTCATGCGCGACCGGCACTTGCTGACACTAGACAAGGTCGAAATCATCACCCAGGTGCGCAAAAATATGGCGCGCTTGGCGCAGCGCATGCCGGGACGGCAGATCCAGGTTTACGCGCCATAAATCAGCTAGAGTACAGGGGGATGAAGCTGTAGCGCGATCCAGTA
Organism: Chloroflexota bacterium; assembly: GCA_003577005.1. The sequence goes on from QEUW01000385.1 coordinate 2,252, forward strand.
GCGACGCAATTGAACAAGCACGAGTCGATTCATATGCAGTGCTTCGACCGTGGCGCGACCGGTTGCGCTTTGACCAACCAAGATCGCACCCGCCTCTTGCCAGGCAAAGTGCTCTATCCACTGGTCGGCAGTTGGGTGAAAGAGCGGGATCTCAAGGCCCGTATCAGGGTCAGTGATAAGTGTACGATTTGCCTTGTATCGATTGCAGGTGGGACATGCGAGGCAAAGATTGTCGATGGTCGACTCACCGCCTGCTGATATTGGAATGATATGGTCAACCTCGAAAGTTATTCCCATCATCCGTTCAGCAGATCGGCAGTAGGCACACAGACCACACTCACGTTCATAGACCTGGCGACGCAGGCGAACCGGGACGTATGAACTCACGCTGCGGCTCTGTTCGATAACTGGCCTTGTTGTAGAGCAAGGGTGTACATGGCGCGTGCCTTGAGCAATGCAAGCTGATCTGCTTCGGCAAGCAGCTCGTTGAGATGGGCTTCATCCTGAGCGGAAAGAGGGTGACGCTGCTGTTTGCGTAGGAGCCGCCAGATCGTTTGTTGTGATTCTGGCGCTACGAGCGCTGCTGCCAGGACACGCAAATCCTCTTCGCTTAATCCGAATAGCGGCACGAGTTCCTCTTCTGAATTAGATTGGGAGATGGCCTGGCGATCCCGAATCGTCTGCCACATTGTCTCCATCAATTCGACCTGTGCCTGGAGAGGTAACTGCTCGATGCGCTTTAATATGTCTTGATAAGATGGGGATTTCATCTGTTCCCTCCGGATCCATAGTTGCCGCCATCTTTGATGGACTTTTGGCATTATATCACAAATCTTACCCCTGTGGAGCGACTATGCCCAAAAAGATTATCATCGACACGGACCCTGGCATCGATGATGCCATGGCGATCCTCTTTGCCTTTGCTGCACCGGAGTTGGAGGTCATTGGGCTGACCACCATCTTTGGCAACGTCCACACTTCACTGGCGACACAAAACGCCTTGCGGCTGGTCGAATATGCGGGGCGGTCGCACACGCCGGTGGCGCATGGAGCCGACAAGCCGCTGGTCATCGCTTTTGATGAGGCGCCTACCATCGTCCACGGTTCGGATGGGTTGGGCAACACGCACCAGCCGGCGCCCCACGGCCACCCCGTTGACCGCTCCGCCGCCCAATTCATCGTCGAGAGCGTCATGGCCGAGCCGGGCGATATCACGCTTGTCCCCGTCGGCCCGCTCACCAACCTGGCGCTGGCGCTGGAACTGGAGCCGCGCATCGCCCATCATGTCGCAGAGGTGGTGCTGATGGGCGGCGCGGCCACGGTCAACGGCAATGTCAACCCCGCGGCCGAGGCCAATATCTGGCACGACCCTCACGCGGCGGACAAAGTCTTCACCGCTGGCTGGCCCGTCACCATGGTGGGGTTGGATGTGACCATGGCGACCATCATGGATGAAGCGTATCTGACGGGGCTGCGCGGGTCGCGCTTTGGCGACTATATTTTCCAGGTCAGCCGCTTTTACCAGCAGTTTCATAAGCTGGCGCACAGTCTCGACGCCTGCCACACCCATGACCCGTCGGCGGTTGCCTATCTCATCGACCCCACGATCTTTACCATCGAGCGCGGACCCGTCCGCGTCGTCACCGAGGGTCTCGCCCTGGGCCAGACGCTCATGGACCGGCGACGCGAGTGGCTCGCGCCCAATGAATGGAGCGACATGCCTGAAGTAAACGTCTGTGTGGGGGTGGATTCGGCGCGGTTGCTCGATCTTTACCGGCAGCGGATCAGTGCGGCGGGGTGAGGAACGCGGAGCGCAGAACGTAGAGCGTAGAAGGCAGCGAAGATAAGGGAGGGTGGGCAATTAGTGAAATTTAGCTAAATCGCCTAAAATTCATCGCTGAAGGATGTGCAACAGGATAGCTGTGCGGAGGAAGCCGCTGATGTTGACGGTAACTGCAACCGAGCTGAAGAACAAATTGGGCGAGGTCATTGATCAGGCGCGTCGCGAACCGGTGTTGGTGCAAAGTCACGGCCGGGATGTAGTGGTCATCGTTGATCATGCCGAGTTTGCCCGGTTACGCCAATTGGCCGCTCTCATTCAGACGGATGACAGCCGGCGCCAGGCTGCACTGGCCGCGATCCGGGCGGGTAAGTATGTCCGGCCACGGCCCCCCGGCGCGCCTTTACCTTCGGAGGTGTTTGCCGCGCGAAAGCAGGAAGAAAAGGCGCTGGAAGAAGGTAGCCAGCGCTGATGAATCGACCGGCCCAAGGCTCTACCTACGTCCTGGATGCGTGTGCGCTTATTGCTTTTCTGCAGCGTGAGCCTGGCGCAGAACAAGTCGAGCTTCTCCTGTCCGATACGTCCTACCAGTGTGTAGCTCATGCCCTCAATCTTTGTGAAGTCTACTATGACCTGCTCCGCACCGGTGGCCTCGAGCTTGCCGAGCAGGCTATCGACGATCTGGTCACGGCTGGTGTTCAAGTGCGCGAGGACATGGATGCACTATTCTGGCAGCAGGCAGGAAAATTCAAGGTTGATCCTGGCAAGCTTTCGTTAGCTGACTGTTTTGCGCTTTCATTGGCTGTGCGCGTGGAAGCCGTGCTGGTTACGTCGGATCGTGGAGAGTTCGAGCGGATTGTAGGGCTTGTGCCGTGTCCAATCCACTTCATTCGCTGAAAGGCAATCGGTCTGAAATGAGGAGTGGTAGCGTTGCGGCGGACCCTAGAAGGCGACAGGATGATGTAGCTTTCTTACTCTCGTTGGCAGGTCTGTTCGATTCGGGCTCTGAAGACGCGTCTGAACGGGCGGAAATGCTAGTCGAAGAATTCATTTTGGTGACACAAATAGCTATCGAACAGAGGGGACCCTACCATGCCCACACGCCGTCTGATCATCGACACCGACACCGCCTCTGACGACGCCGTCGCCATTCTCATGGCGCTCCAGTGGCCGGATGTACAGGTAGAGGCCATCACCGTGGTCTCCGGCAATGTGCCGCTGGCGCAGGGCAGCCTCAACGCCCGCTACACGGTGGAACTGTGCGGCAAAGAGACGCCGGTCTACGAAGGCGCGGCGCGACCGTTGCTGCGCGCAGCGAAACACGCTGAGTGGTTCCACGGTTCCGATGGCATGGGCGATATGTACTATCCGCCACCCAAACGCCCCCCCGCCGGCCAGGATGCCGTACAGCAGTTGATCCGCCGTTTTGGCGAAGCGCCCGGCGAGCTCACACTGGTGACGCTGGGGCCGCTTACCAACATCGCGCTCGCTCTCAGCATCGAGCCGCGGCTAGCGCAATGGGTGAAGGAATGCTACATCATGGGCGGCGCAGCCTGCTGTGTCGGCAACGTGATCCCCGCCGCCGAGTACAATATCTGGTTTGACCCAGAGGCTGCGCGCATCGTCTTTCATTCGGGGATGAAGATGCTCATGGTCGGTTGGGAGCATTGCCGCGGCGCAGCCACGCTTTCCGATGAAGAACGCAACAGGATCTATGGCTTTGGCACGGAACGGGCCAGATTCGCCATAGACTGCAACAGGCAGGCCCTCATCGCCGGGCGCGGCCAGGGCGAAACCGACCTGATGCTCCCCGACCCGGTGACCATGGCCATTGCCCTGGACTCTCAGGTCTGCACTGAGCGCGCCACGCACTATGTCGATGTGTCGTGTGACCACGAACTCACCCGCGGCATGACCGTGGTTGATCGACTCAACGTCACCGGCCAGCCGCCCAACATCGAAGTCTGCTGGGCCATCGACCCCGCCCGCTGGAAAGAGATGCTCTACAAGACGCTGTGTTAATGATCAATGATCAATTGTCAATGGTCAATGGTTAACACGACACTCCCAGCGCCGCACGGTTCCATCAACAATTGACAATTGATCGTTGACCATTGATCGTTATGATCGATTTCGTGGCTTACTCCATCATCATCGACGACCTGGTCTTCCCCGATGGGCGCACGGTCATGGGCGTGTTGGGTGGGAGCGGGCCGCAGACCGCCTTTGGTATGAAGCTCTGGGCGGACAGCGTGGGGCTGGTGGGCGGCATCGGCCACAACTTTCCGGCGCAAGCGATGGGCTGGCTGGAGCAGATGGAGATCGATACGGCCGGTGTCCGCCACTATCCCCAACACCCAACGCTGCGCGCCTGGCAGATCTTCGAGGAGGATGGCCGGCGCACCCAGGTGTGGCGCAGCCAGGGCCAGGCCATTCCCGACCAGTTGGCGTTGCGCTACGAGGACTTACCGCCAACGTACCGTACTGCCCGCGGCCTCCACTACGGCGTCCATCCCAACGAGCCCAATCTCGCCGTTGGGCAGGCGCTGAGAGAAAGCGGTGTCGTGGTTGGCATCGAGCCGTTCAAGCACGCCGATCACCGTTTGACCGAGGGCGAAGTGCGGGCGCTGGTGACGGCCGGCCAGATCTTTTCCCCCAACCTCTACGAAGTCGAGACCATGATTGGCCCCGGCGAACCACTGGCGCAACTTCGTCGTCTGGCTGCGGCCGGCGCCCAGATCATTGCGCTCCGTCTGGGCGCCGATGGTTCGCTCGTCCATCGAGCGGATACAGGCGAAACGTGGCGCATCCCTGCGTATCCGGCCGCCGTTGTCGATGCCTGCGGCGCCGGCAATGCCTATTGCGGCGGCTTCCTCACCGGCTGGGTGCAGACCGGCGACTTGCGTCTGGCCGGGTTGTATGGCGCCGTCTCTGCCAGCTTCCTGGTGGAGCAGGTGGGGCTGCCGCCGCCCCTCCTTGAGGTTCAGCGGGCTGAAGCACGGCGGCGCCTGGTTTTTCTGCAAGCTCACGCCC
>QEUW01000386.1 GCA_003577005.1 Chloroflexota bacterium
GCTTTGCAGCCGGGGCTATGGTCTTTGTGGTGATCGAAGAGGTGATCCCCGAAGCGCACCGGAGCGGTCATGGCGACCTGGCTACGCTCAGCGCCATTCTAGGATTTGTGGTAATGATGGTGTTGGATGTGGCGCTAGGCTAGTGTGGTAGACCGCTCTGCCCAAGATAGATTCTCGTTGGAAAACAAACCGTGGCCTCATTTATGGGGCCGGTGTATAAAGCGATTTGTATAGGAGGTACACAGTTGCCCGGGATGCTGGCACCTTTGCCGGCTGCCGCCAGGATGGCGGTGCTCCTGGCGGCGTACCTCCTTTTGTGCAATTAACGTAGAGTAAACCTGGTCAACTTACCAGGAAAAAAATCAGCCGAACGTCTAGTTTGTCTTACCGGTTGTTGGTGTACGATCCAGTTGCTGAACGATTTTGTTTGCTCTATCAACTGATCGAGGCGCGCGGCTAAAGAATTTGTTGTTCTGGTGAGGAGAGCGTTTCGAGCACTCTGGCTGCGAACGCTGTGGCCGGCGCAAAAGAGGATACCCTATGATCTACAAAATGCAGTCACCGCAGCCGGGCTATATCCGCATTTGCTTCGAGTTGCCTCCCTTTCTTTGGGCCGATCAAGTCGCCGTCGTTGGCGATTTCAATAACTGGCGCCCAGGTGCGACCCCCATGCACCAGGACCGCGAAGGTATCTGGCGAGCGCTGGTCGATCTGCCAATGGGCAGCCGGTGCGAATTTCGCTATCTGGTGGACGGCACCTGGATGACCGACTATCATGCTGATGGCTATGTCGCCAACACCTATGGCTCAGATAACAGCGTCGTCTTGGCGATCCTGCCGGAAGATACGCTAGTCGTCAGCCGCCGTCCGAGCATGGTCTACAATGGTGCTCTGCACGACCTGCACCCGCATCCCCACCTGGGTTAATGGTAGCACCTGGATTGATTTGGCAAGTTGTGCCCCGGCTCTGTATCGCTGTACATTTTTCATCATAGGTTGCTATAGTATCTTTTAGGACGCGGAGCCTCCTGACAACCTGCCAGGACGCACCGTATCTTTATTTGTAAGAGCCTCAAGCCATCAGCTTCTGCGCTGAAGCTGTGCTAGATCTGGTGGTGCAAAGAACGGTAGCTCCAAGGGGGTGCATTATGAAGAGCGGTTTTCGCATTGGCCGGATTTTTGGTATCAGCATCCGGGTCGACTGGAGTTGGTTTCTGATTTTCCTGCTTGTAAGTTGGAATCTCAGCTTTGTGTTTGGCACTGTGCATCCAGACTGGGGTATTGGGCAGATCTGGCTGATCGCAGTGGGGGCTGCTCTCTTATTCTTTGTATCCGTATTGTTACACGAGTTGGCGCACGCGTTGATGGCGCGCCTGCAAAACATTCCCGTACGCAACATCACGCTCTTTTTATTTGGCGGCGTCTCGAATATCGAACGGGAACCGCCCTCACCGCGCGCCGAATTCTTGATCACGATTGTTGGGCCGCTCATGAGTCTTGTGCTCGGCATCCTCTTCACCTGGCTTGGTATGGCCAATGCGGGCGTCTTTACAGTCACCGGCGACCCCACCCAAATGGTAGCCCAACTCGACCCCCTCAGCACCCTACTGCTCTGGCTGGGGCCGATCAATATCCTGCTGGCCGTCTTCAATCTGATCCCCGGTTTTCCGCTGGACGGTGGGCGCATCCTCCGGTCAATTCTGTGGGCAATCACCGGCAATCTGCGGCGCGCCACACGGTGGGCAGCAGGGGTGGGTCAAGTTGTAGCCTGGCTCTTCATCATTACCGGCGTGGCCATGATCTTTGGCGTCCAAGTCCCTATCTTCGGAACCGGATTGATCGGCGGTCTCTGGTTGGCCTTTATTGGATGGTTCCTGAGCAGTGCAGCGACACAGAGCTATCAGCAGGTGATGGTGCAAGACCTGCTCGAGGGTGTGCCAGTAGGGCAGATCATGCGGACCAACCCGCCAACTGTGGCGCAGGAGGCTTCGGTGCGCGAACTGGTGGAAAGTTACGTTATGCAGACCGACGACCACGCTTTTCCGGTCGTTGCAGATGGGCGCTTCGTGGGCCTGGTGACACTGGAAGATGTGCGCTCGTTGCCCCGCGACGCATGGGATAGGACCACGGTGGGGCAGATCATGACGCCCTACGCCAAGCTCATCGTCACCACCCCCAACGAAGACGCAGATGAGGCGCTGCGCAAACTGGGCGCGCGTGATGTGCGCCAGTTGCCCGTCGTGCGCGGCGACGAATTGGCCGGTCTCCTCCGCCGGCGCGATATCATGCGCTGGTTGCAGCTACAAGGGGCCTCGTAGATTGTAATGCGCAATATGTAGGCAGTGATCGTTCAGATTTCTGAACGCGTCACTGCCCACTGAGCTTCAACAACCACTCGGTTGCTCCACCATGCGACCCTAGCCAACTGACCGGGTAGCAAGCACACCTCTTGGCGATTGACGGCAGGCTGCTGCTGCTGTATCCTATGCATGACATGTAGTAGAATAGTGATCCCCACTTTGGCGCCGTGTCTGGCCGCCAGATGTGTCAGCAAGGAGAAGACCATGTACAACACAATCCTCGTCCCGCTGGACGGTTCGCAGCGCGCCGAGCGCATCTTGCCGCATGTGGAGGCCATTGCCCAGCGATTTGGTTCTCGCCTGCACCTGTTACAGGTCGTCGAGCCGCTTGTGGTTGGCGTCTCGCCTTATGACGCCGGTTCGCTCTTCGTCGCCGACGAGATCGACCGGCGCACGCAGGAGGCCAAGGCTTATCTGGCGGGGCTGGAAGGCCAACTGCGTGAGAAGAAGATCGCGGTACAGAGCCAGGTTGAGTATGGGCCGGTGGTCTCCACCATTTTAGAGCAGGCCGAGCAGCACAATGTGGATCTTATCGCCATGGCCAGTCACGGACGGACAGGGCTGGCGCGTGTCTTCTACGGCAGCGTGGCCGCTGGCATCCTCAACCGGGCCGAGCGACCGCTGTTGGTGATCCGTGCTCAGGATTAGATTCGATTGTTTTAGATAGCAGGCGCTTGTATCGCGGGGTGGAGGGGTAGCTGTGTGTTTTCCACCCCGCGACGAGAGCGTTGTGGGCACGTATAACCAGAAGCGAGCGTGTGGGGTGGCGCAAGGCTCCCCAGAAGCATCCTCAATGCCGGTGGGAATTTGCCCTGCTGGGGTGGTTGTGTTACCATTTGCCAATTGCGCTTATGAAATTGAACCGGCTTTTTCGAGCCGGCTGCATCGGAACCAATTGGTACAGAAAGCAGTCCCATTATGACCAACGCACTCATGGCCTCCCTTCAGCCAGAAACCAAAGAGGGGTTTCCAGAACTCCACCCCGGCGACACCGTGCGCGTTCACCAACGCATCGTCGAAGGGCGCAACGAACGTATCCAGGTCTTTCAGGGTGTTGTCATCGCCATGCGCGGCGGCGCAACCCCTGGCGCCACCTACACCGTTCGCCGCACGGCTGCTCACGGCATCGGTGTAGAGCGCACCTTCCCGCTCTACAGCAAGAATGTCGAGAAGGTGGAAGTGCTGCGCAAAGCCAAGGTACGCCGGGCGCAACTTTACTATCTACGCAACCGGTCGGGCAAGGCCGCCCGCCTGCGCGAGAAGCGCTTCTTGCAGGTGTAGCTGCACCCCCTTTCTATTGGTGGTGAGAGCACTGGTCACAAGCCAGTGCTTTTTGTGTTTACGACCCGCCCAGAAGGGGTTGCGGTTACGACGATGAAGCCGGACCGATCAATGGCGAGCACTGTGAGCCGATCTACCCTGGTAAGACCGACACTCGACCATGAGGCGCACCTCTGGCAGACTGGCTATCGCTATGTTGCCGGGGTGGACGAGGCCGGGCGTGGGGCACTGGCCGGGCCGGTGGTGGCCGCTGTCGTGATCGTTCCTGCGCATAGTCATTGTCAGGGTGTGTGGACCGAGGTCTGTGACAGCAAGCTTCTGACGGCGACACAGCGCTCCGAACTGGTTCCTCGTATCCAGGCCGCCGCTGTAGCTTGGGGGATAGGGGCGGCAGATGCGGCGGTGATCGACGCGATGGGTATCGCCGCCGCCACCAAAGCGGCTATGACAACAGCCATTCGGCGCCTTGCACCTCAACCCGATTTTCTGCTCATCGACTGGGTCAGGCTGCCACAGGTTTCTATTGCGCAGGAGAGCCGGGTCAAGGCCGATCGTGATCTGGTCTCTGTCGCAGCCGCGTCGATCCTGGCCAAGGTCTGGCGTGACCACCTTATGGCAGCGCTGCATGATTGTTACCCCAGGTACGGCTTTGACCAACACAAAGGCTATGGGACGGCAGCCCATCGCGCTGCGCTCGCCGAGCACGGCCCCTGTCCCGAGCACCGCCACACCTTTGCACCCATCGCCAGGCCAGCAACGCTGTTCGATGACCAGTGAGGTTGAGGCCGGAGGTACTAGCCAGCAGAATGTTTGCTGCGAAGGGGGAAAAGCAGGAACACAGAGAACACAGAGTATGCACGGAGGACACAGAGATTTTATAGAGAAGTAGAGCCTTTCTCTGTGGACTCTGTGTCTTCTCAGTGTTCTCTATGTTGCCGCCTTGGTTCCAACATCTTGAGATTAGGTCGTGGAACACACTTTCATATGGGCACAAGAGGAAGCAGCCACAATCCACGACGCCGGTTGGGCGACACCGGTGAAGCTTTGGCGGTTCAGACGCTCGAGGCGTCCGGTCTCATTGTGATCACCCGCAACTGGCGCTGCCCGGCCGGCGAGATCGACATCGTGGCGCAGGAACCGGCGCCCGATTTTACCAGCGGTGGGCTGGTCGTTCCCTGGCTTGTGCTGGTGGAGGTGCGCACCCGGCGCGGCGATCTCTTTGGCACGGCGCGCCAGTCGCTTACCCCGCGTAAACAGACCAAGCTGCGCGAAGTGGCCGGTCACTACATCCAGACTCAGGGCTGGCGCGGCCCCTGGCGCATCGATCTGGTTGCCGTCCAGATGGACCGCCAGGGCCGGCTAATAGCTATCGAACACATCCGCCACGCCGTGACAGGCTAGCCCGTACCCCCACCTGTTCTGCGTTCTACGCTCTACGTTCTGTGTTATGCTACGTCTACTCATCCTCCTCCTCGGCCCGACCGCCGTGGGCAAGACTGAACTGAGCCTGGGCTTGTGCGAAACCTTTGCCGGCGAAGTTGTCAACGCCGACAGCCGCCAGATTTACCGCGGCATGGACATCGGCACGGCCAAACCTACCTTAGCAGAGCGGCAACGGGCGCCTCACCATCTGATCGACATTCGCAACCCTGATGAGCCGCTCAGCGCCGCCGAGTATCAGCAGCTTGCCTACCAGACGATCGATGCAATTCATGTACGCAACCGCATTCCCTTTTTGGTCGGAGGCACCGCGCTCTATTTGCGGGCAGTGACACAGGGGTTGCGCTGGCCGGATGCGCCGCCCAATCCGGCTCTGCGCGCTGAACTCGAGGCTGCTCTGGCCGTGGAGGGTGTGGCGGCGCTCTACGACCGCTTACAACAACTAGACCCGGCCACCGCCGCCGTCATCGACCGCAACAATCCACGCCGTCTCGTGCGGGCACTGGAAATATTCCTCACCACCGGTCGTTCGAAAGTAGAGTTAGAAGGGGCCACGCCGCCACCGTACCGGATATTACAGATAGGGTTGACCCGCCCCCGTGCCGCCCTGTATGAGCGCATCGACCGCCGGGTCGAGCAGATGGTCGAACAGGGGTTGGTCGAGGAGACACAACGGCTGCTGGCGGCGGGTTATGGGCCTCCGCTGCCCGCCATGACCAGCCTGGGCTATCGTGAGATCACGGCCTATCTGAACGGAGACATGACCCTGGCTGAGGCGGTGACCAAGATCAAGACCGAAACGCACCGCTATGTACGCTATCAGGAGACTGCCTTTCGCAAGCTGCCAGGTGTGCGCTGGTTCGACCTTGAGCAGGAGCAGGCGGAGACGGTTTACCAGGTTGTGGGCGAATTTCTGGGGCGCTGGCCGCACAGTGAAGCCCCGTAGGTCGCCCTACCAGGGCGACCGCGCTATATATCTGGACGATGGTGCGTGTTCCCGGCAGCTCGGCAATTACCATTGACCGAAACACCTGTGCTATGATGTAGCTATGGCCGCGCCAGATCAAAGATCCGAACTTTACTCGCTTCCCATTCTCGACACGTTTGCCTTCAGCCAGTCCAGCTTGCAGGCATACGAGGATTGCCCGCGCCGTTTCTGGCTCACGTACGTGGAGCAACTGCCCTGGCCGGCGGTCGAAGCGTCACCCGTGCAGGAACACGAGGAACTGATGCGCCTCGGCTCCACCTTTCACCGGTTGGTGGAACGGGCGGAAGTCGGTCTCGATACCGACCTGCTGGCTGCTGCGTTGGAGCCACCGTTGGCCGGCTGGTTTGACGCCTACCTGCGCCACCGCCCGGCGGATCTGCCGGCAGAGTACGTCGAAGTGGAGCACGTCCTGACGATTCCGTTTCCGAATGCGGGTGCCGCGAATGCGGAGCCGCCCGCTGCCAGCGTTTCTTCCATAGCTGGGCAGCGGCGCTACCGGCTGGCGGCCAAATATGACCTCATCGCCGCAGACCCGAATGGCCGGGTGGTGATCATCGACTGGAAGACCACTCGCCAACGTACTGACCCGGCCACGCTTCGCCAGCGTCTGCAGACGCTGGTCTATCCCTATGTGCTGGTGGAGGCGAGCGCCTGGCTGCCGTGGGGGCCGGTTCGGCCCGAACAGGTGGAGATGCGCTACTGGTTCACCGCTGCGCCGGCGCAGCCCGTGGTCTTCCGCTACGATGGGGCGCAACACGAGGCGACACATGAGCGGTTACACGGGCTGGTTGCGGACATTCTGAGCAGGGCTACCGAAGGCGACTTTCCTCTTACGCCGGATACGCCCATCAACCGCAAACGTTTTTGCAATTTCTGTGTCTATCGCAGTCGCTGCAACCGCGGCGTCGCAGCCGGCGATGTCAGCGAGCTTGGCGACCTGGAGGATCTCTTCGCCGTCGATCTCAAGACCGCCCTGGAGTTTACGCTG
>QEUW01000846.1 GCA_003577005.1 Chloroflexota bacterium
GTGCAACCTGCTTGGGATCTGGTGCAGTGTTGTGCTCGCCAGCCTGTATGGCTATCAAAACCCGATCTTGCTCGGTGGAATTGGCTTGATTTTGCTGCATGTGTATCTGGTCTTTGCCATGCCGGAGACGAACTTTACACCCACTCCACGCCAGGAACGAACGACCTTCCGGCAGATGATGGCCACCTTGAGCGAAGGCGTGAGCGCCGTCCGCACCAGTTCGATTTTGCTCTTGTTGATGGTCACCGAGTTGATTGCCGGCGCCGCCTCGGAAGGCTTTGACCGTCTCGTCGAGGCGCACTACTTGCAAAACTTGAACATGCCGGTGCTAACCGTGCCGGTGCTCGGCGAACTGGATCTGATCACCTGGTTTGCCATCTGGAACATTGCTGCGGTCACGCTTGGATTGACGGTGATCGAGGTTGCGCGCCGTCGGCTCAAGACCGATCACCCGGTGCAGGCGGCCAAAACGCTGATGACCCTGGACGCTGTGATCGTCGTGAGTACCATCCTCTTTGGCCTGACCCGCAGCTTTGCCGTCGCCTTTGCGGCCGAACTTCTGCGCCATACCTGCCGCCAGTTGGGCGGCCCGATTCGCAATGCCTGGCTCAACCAAAACTTGCCGTCGAGCATTCGCGCCACGGTGATCTCGCTCAACAGCCAGGCCAACGCCTTTGGGCAGATGGCCGGCGGACCAGGTGTCGGCTGGGTGGGGAACCGCTTTGGCCTGCGGGCGGCGCTGACCGTAGCTGGAGTTCTGCTGATGCCTACTGTCGCACTGTACGGGCAGACGATCCGGCAGCAAAACCTTCGTTCGCTCCGACCAGCCGTTATGGGGTCTGACAAGCTAGAGCAACAATGAAGCAGAGCCCATCGGGCCTTCCTGAGGAGACAAACATGACAAGCGACCTTGCCGCACCAAACCACGTTGGCGACCTGGGCGATGGCCTGGTCTGCCGCTGGTCCACCGCCGCCGATGCCGACAAGATTGGGGGGTTCTTGGGGCTGGTTTGGCGGTCCAGCGCCGATACATGAGCGGCGCGTTTCCCTATATGGGGCCTGGTGACTTTGCGCTGGTGGAAGACACCAGGCGGCCCGGCCACCCCATCGTGGCCGCGGCCTGCTTCTGGCGTCATCGTTGGAGCTTTGCTGGGATCGAGTTTGGCGTGGGCCGGCCTGAAAATGTGGCGACGGACCCGGCCTATCGCAACCGCGGGCTGGTGCGGGCGATCTTTGCCATGCACCACGCCCGCAGCGCCGCCGAAGGGCACCTGATGCAGGCCATCACCGGCATTCCCTATTTCTACCGCCAGTTTGGCTATGAATATGTGTTGGATTTGGGCGGCTATCGCATCACCTATCTGCCGCTCATTCCAAACAAAAACGAGGGAGAGGAGGAGCCGTACACCGTGCGCCTCGCCACGCTGGACGATCTGCCGATGATCCAGGAATTGTACGACCGGGGGCGGAGCAACAGCCTGGTCTGGCATGAGGCGCCCGCCGCCTACTGGCGCCACCGGATCGAATTCTGGCATGATCCTGCCATCAGCGACCAGGACCCGCAGACCGTGCCGCTTAACACCCGCTATCTTACCATCGTCCACCAGGGGTACGGCCCGTGTGGGTTTATTGGCCTGGCGGCCAAGCGGTGGGGATCGGATCTAGAGATCTATCATCTGGAGGTCACATCCCAGGTGGACCTGGCGACGGCGTTGCCCCCATTGCTTCGTCTGTTGCGCGGTGTGGGCGAGACAACGCCAAACGTGCGC
>QEUW01000022.1 GCA_003577005.1 Chloroflexota bacterium
TCCAGACCGCCAGCATTGCTGCATCATCGCCATGCATCCACCGATGTCGTTCCCCGATAGTTGCACCCCATGATGCGCCAGTAGCCATTTGTTTCGCCCCCGACGACAATGACATGAATACTATCGAGGGTGTAAATGGGAATCAGCTCATCGGCGGCCGCCTGTAGGTTGGTGGCATACGGTTCGACGCCATTGAGTGCGCGCGGATAGACATAGTTTTCGATCAGTTGATCATCCCAGTAGACGCCGGCCGGCATCGTGGCGGTGTCATGCACCCACTGGATCAGCTTTTCCTTGGTGTCAAAGCCGCCCCGATCGATAAATTGCTGGGCTGTAATCGGGTCTAGGATAAACGTCGGCGGGTTGTGGGGATGGAGGCCACGCAACATATAACGGACATGATCCTGCCAATGCTTTGCGCGTAGCCCCAGGTTGAAGGCAGTCGAGCGGCAGCCGCCAAAGACACTGACGGTACTTTCATCGGCAGCGAAACCGTGCTGCACATGAAAGGGCGTCCACGGGCTACGCTCTTCGTTTTCGGCAAAGGTGACGCTGTTATAGGCATAGTTATTGCCCTGAGAACCCAGATAGGTCACTTCAGGCACCGAACCGCCCTGGAGGTTTTGGGAGAGCAGGCCAAACGCGCGGCCAATGGTGGCGTTAGCGTGATTGTAGGGTCCCATGGCCCCGATGCCCCAGTTCATCTTGATTTCGCGGCGAATCGGCCCATTGACGACCACCATGGCCGCGGCGGAACTGGTTGTGCTGGCCCGCGCCGAGGCGCCGGTGGCAGCCAGGGCCAGGATCACGGGAAAATATTCTGGCCTCGCACCCGCCATGACCGCATTGACAGCCACTTTTTCGACCGTGTATTCCCAGGCCTCACGCGTGGCGGTGGGGCGCATGTGGCCCACCACTTCGTCTGGGCTGCGGCTGGTGCCGGCCAACATGGCGTCCACCCGCTCTTCCGTCGGTAGAATGATCGGCAACATATCGGTCCAGCGCTTGTCCAGAAAGAGCTGGTGCAGATTCTCCTCTGTGTCCGGCTCCACAAAGCGGGGTGTGGAGCGGTCAAACGCACGCGGGCTGGTCTCGTCCGCACTCAGTGGCCTGGTGAGGGCATCGATGACCTCGGTCATAAACGGACGACCGGTCACATCGTCTGGGCCATCGACATAGGCCCGGAGCTGGGCCGGTGTGCGGCCCATGACCGGTTGCGGCACAAAGGCGTGGCGCAGATAGGGAATCCCCTGTTGCAGGGTGGATGCTCGCACCAAAGGTTCAAAGACCCCCGTTTGGATCGAGACGGTGGGGACGTGATATTCGGTTTCCAGAATGATGCATTGGTCGGCGACCGCCGGCGCGCAGGTACTTCAATGGCCCACGGCCACGACAGCCGCTGCACCTTCTTGCTGGATCTCCGTATAGAGTGCTTCGTCCCGTTCGGTGTAGACGCCGGATTTGCGCCGTACTTCAATCTTCACATCGGGCCGATGGTCGTGAAACCAGTTCGCCATCTGCTCCACCAGAATATCGCCATCATCGAAGCGGCAGTCGACGAGATAGACCGTTTTGCCGCTCAGTTCGGCCGGCCGCGGCGCCAGACGCTTCTGGGCAATTTGGGGTGGATAGCCCATTGGATTATGCACGCGTACTTTGGTTTCCATCCTTGGCTCCTTTCATGCAAGGCACTCTCTGTTTGCACTTTTGGGCAACCCAGAGGACACACTAGTCGTAGGTCCCGTTACAACCAACGTGACCTACGACTACGCTGCAACCCGCTCCGGCTCATACAACACACAGCGCACTTTGTGTCCTGTTTGGGTCTCCAGTAAGGGGGGAGCTTTGGTGTCGCAGACGCCGCGGATTGCATGGCGGCAGCGCGGGTGAAACGGGCAGCCAGGCGGCACAGAGTAAGGATCGGGAACCGAGCCGCGGATGGCAGTCAGGCGGCCGGTGACCCCCTGCGCAGATTTGCGGCCCAGGCGTGGGATCGAGCGGAGCAGTGCCTGAGTGTAGGGATGCTGAGGGTTGTAAAAGATGGTGTCCACATCGGCCATCTCCACCACCTCGCCCAGGTACATGACGATCACATAGTCGACCATTTGGGCAATGACGCCAAGGTCGTGCGTGATAAAGATGATCGCCATACCCAACTGGCTTTGCAGGTCGCGCATGAGCGTGAGGATCTGCGCCTGGGTCGTCACATCGAGCGCCGTGGTCGGTTCATCGGCGATGAGCAACTGGGGCCGGCACGAGAGCGCCATGGCGATCATGGCGCGCTGGCGCATGCCGCCGCTCAACTGGTGGGGATAGCGGTCGAGGGTGCGACCGGGGTGGGGCATGTTGACCCGTTCGAGCACCTGGATAGCCTGCTGCCGCGCCTCATCTTTAGTGACTGGCTGGTGTAGCAGGATCGCTTCCATGATCTGGCTGCCGATGGTGTGAACCGGGCTGAGCGAGGTCATGGGCTCCTGAAAGACCATAGAAATTTCCGCCCCGCGGATGCTGCGGATGGCAGGACCTTTGGGGTCTAGCTTCGCCAGGTCCACGACATCGCCCAACGGGGCTGCTCCGTTGCCGTTGCGAAAGCCACCGGCGCGATGAAAGAGGATTTCGCCCTCGACGATCTGGCCCGGCGGCGGCACGATCCGCAAGATCGAGCGCGCCAATACCGATTTGCCGCAGCCGCTCTCGCCGACCAGACCCACCGTCTGTCCCCGTTTGACGGTGAAGTCCACGCCGTTTACGGCGCGCACGATCCCCTGGTCGAGGTGAAAGTGAGTTTTTAGATTGCGTACTTCGAGTAAATTTGCTAGCTCAGCCATACGATTTTCATCCTGTAGGGACGGTGCGTTGCACGCAGGGCGTGCGATGCACCTGTGGAGTCCGTCTATCAGGTGCATCGCACCTCTACAGGTGCCTCGCACCAGTCTGCTCAATGTGCATACGGGTCGGCGGCGTCGCGCAAACCGTCGCCAACAAAGTTAAAAGCCAGCACGGCCAGTACAACTGCCACACCGGGCAGCAACAGCCACGGCGCCGTTGCGACCGAGCGCAAATTTTGCGATTCTTGCAACAGCACACCCCAACTGATAACCGGGGGGCGTAACCCCAGCCCCAAAAAGCTGAGCGCCGTCTCCGCCAAAATCACCTGGGGGACGCTCAACGTGAGCGAAGCAATGATGTGGCTCAAGAAGGAGGGCACCATGTGGCGAAAGATCACCCGCATTTGGCTCGCCCCGGCCAGCGAGGCGGCCAGCACAAAATCCTCTTCACGCAACGACAAAAAACGCCCGCGGACAACACGCGCCAAGGTGGTCCAGTTGATCAGCGAGAGGAGAATGGTGATGGCAAAGTAGACGCGCAGCGGGGACCAGGCCGTCGGCACCGCCGCGCTCAACCCCATCCAGAGTGGGATGGTGGGGATCGAACGCAGAAACTCAATGACGCGCTGGATGATGGTGTCAGCCGCGCCACCATAGTAGCCAGAGACGCCGCCAAAAAAGATGCCCAACACCAGGCCGATCAAGATGCTCACCAGCCCCACCGAGAGCGAAATCCGTGCGCCGTAGACAATGCGCGAGAACATATCGCGCCCCAGCCGATCTGCGCCCAGCAGAAAAAATACGCCATCTCCTTCTACCCCAAAGAGGTGGCGGTCAGCCTCCCAAAGCCCCCAGAACTTGTAGGGTTCGCCCCGGGCAAAGAGGGTGAGTGGGTAACGCTGCTGCGGGTCATCGACAAAGACCATGCGCATGGTCACCGGGTCGCGTTCCGACTTCAGGCCATAGACAAAGGGGCGCAGATAAAAATTGCCTTCTTCATCGAAGAAGCGGATGCGCTGGGGCGCTGCGTAGGCGTACATTTCAGCGTAGCGATTGGGGTCATAAGGAGCAATAAATTCGCAAAAGAGGGCCACTAGATAAAAGATCCCCAGTAAGATCAGCGAGAAGACGGCCATCTTGTGTTTGGCAAAACGCCAACGCATCAACTGCCACTGGGAGGCCGTATAGACTTTCTCGCTGGGCTCCTCGTACTGCTCGACCAGCCCCACCTCCTCGGTGGCATCCACCAGGTCGTGAGCCGTCTTAGCCGCTTCTTTTGATTCTGCCAACATAGCGATTTTACTCCACACACTCAGGATGTCATTGGTAACGGATGCGCGGGTCGAGCCAGGCGAGCAAAATGTCTGAGATCATGGTTCCAATGACGGTGAGTGCGCTCAAGATCAAGATAAAGCTGGCGGCCAGATACATGTCCTGCACCAACAGCGCATTCAATAAGAGAGGACCGGTGGTGGGCAGGCTCAGCACGATGGAGATGATCGTCGCGCCGTTGATCAGCCCTGGCAGCGCCCACCCGGCTGTGCTGACAAAGGGGTTGAGCGCCAGACGCACAGGATACTTCAAGAGCAGCCGTAGCTCGCTCACCCCTTTGGCTCGCGCCGTCTCGACGTAGGGTTTGCGCAGTTCGTCCAAAAGGTTGGCGCGCATAACGCGGATCAGACCGGCGGTGCCGCCAATCCCTAGGATCAGCAATGGCGCCCAGAGGTGCGAGAGCATATCCATAAATTTTGCGTAGGACCACGGTTCGGTCTGAAATTCGCGCGAAAAGAGGCCGCCAACGTTGGCCCCAAAGTAACGAAACCCAATCCACATGATCACCAGCGCCAACATAAAATCGGGGATACCGAGGCCAACAAACGAGACGGAAGTAAAAAAGTAGTCCCCCACTGAATATTGGCGCACCGCCGAATAGATGCCGATGATAAAGCCCAGCACCCAGGTGATCAGCAGGGCGGACACTGAAATCCCCACCGTCAACCAGATGCGCTCCCAGATCAGCTCTGAGACCGGCTTGTTCCAGCCAAATGAATAGCCAAAGTCGCCACGCAGCACGATCCCGCCGATCCATTTAAGATAGCGTTGGTGAACCGGCAAACCCAGCCCAAAGCGTTGGCGCAGCGACTCGCGCTCGGCATCATCCAACGCATCGCCCGACGCTGCCAGCGAGGCCGCATAAGCGCTCAGATAGTCACCTGGCGGCAACTCGATCACTAAAAAGGTGACCACAGAAACCGCAAACAAGGTGATGACCATCAAGAACAGTCGGTGTAGGATATATTCAAACATGAGAAAATTGAGAAAAGCTGGTGATGAGTGATGAGTGATCGATACCCAGGTCACTCATCACTCATCACTCATCACGCCTGTCGCTTGAAATACTGCTCGACGTTGGTGTTGCCCGGCGTCTGTTGCAGCCAGTCAGACACAGCGTTCTCAGGCACATTGCGGAAGTTGTTCTTCACGACACCCACATGGGGCAGGATGCCCACCGTGCCGATAAACCAGAGGTTCTCTGCGGCGTTGTCAAAGAACTCCTCGGCCAGCGCCGGCAGTTCGTCGGGCGTGGCGCCTTTGATCAGATCATACAGCTCGTACTGGCGCTTCACTTCAGCGGGCGGCTCCTCGCCCCGTTCGCCGCGGCTCTGATACCAATCCCACCACTGGCCGGCTGTGGACGGTGGGGTGCCGCCGCGGTAGGGTAAGAAGTACCACGGCTCGATGAGCGGCGTCAGACAGCGGTCCATGATCCAGACGCCCATCTCCATCTCTTCGCCAGCCAGACCGCGCTCGTTGAAGAGCGTGCGGTCTTCTTCTTTGGGGATCCCGCGGATACCAATATCCTTCCAATGGTCGGTGATCATCTGTACTGCATCGCGCCAAGGGCCAAAGATGGGCGCATACTCGATGGTGATCGAGAGTTGCGTGCCGTCCGGGCGCAGGCGGAACCCCTCGCTATCGCGCTCGGTGAGGCCGATTTCGTCGAGCAATTGATTGGCCTGCGCCGGGTCATGTTCGGCGTAACGGGTGGCATGTTCCTCTTTGAAATAGGGGCTTTCGGGGATCAACGACGCCTGGCGTGGAGTGCCAAAGCCCTGGTAGGCCAACTCGTTGATCTGCGAACGGTTGATGCCGAGTGAGAGCGCAATGCGGAAATTCTTATTGCTAAAGAGCTCGCGCAACACCGGGTCCTTGTGGTTCATGTTGGGGTGCAGCAGACAGTTAGAGCCTTCGGCCAGCGCCCAGCGGATCACCCGGTAATCGCCCGCCTCGGCGTTCTCGATAAAGAGCGGATAGTTGTTCCACAGGATGTGGCGCAACTGCATGTCGATCTCGCCGGCAACGGCCTTGAGGTTGAGTAGGTCGGCATTCTCGACTACGTCGAACTGGATGCGGTCCAGGTAAGGCAACTGGTTGCCGGCCGGGTCGACCTTCCAGTAGTAGGCGTTGCGTTCGGCCACAATCGGCACTTCCGGCGGGACACGCGCCGGGTTCCACGGCCAGATGTGAGGCCGTTCGGCGTTCTGCCAGTCGCGCCGGTTGCCAAAGTACTGCCACCAGTTCTCAAAGCCGGCTTCTTGGGTCATGCTCTCCAGCTCGGCCTGGTCGGCGTATTTAGGGTGGAATTGCGAAAGATAATGTTTGGGTGCATCGGTGAGGCTCAACGCCGAGGGGCCAGCCAAAATCAGGATCAGCAGACCGTAGGGGTTGGCGAATTTGATTACAAAGGTGTAGTCATCGACCTTCTCGATCACGCCGGGTTCGCCTGTTACCGGGTCGCGCCACCAACTGGGGATCGACGGCGTGATGTCCGAGTCGAGGATGATGTCTTCATACCAGAAGACAAAATCATCGGCGGTAAACGGTTCACCGTCCGACCACTTCATGCCCTCGCGCAGGTGGAAGGTGAACTCGGTGGCGCTGTCGTTGATCTCATAGCTTTCGGCTACGTTGGGCACCACGGATGAGCCATCGGCTGACCAGCGCACCAGCGTTTCGTATGAGAGGCGGCTGTTGATAATGCCGGCGTCGCCTGGCCCAACTGCAACACGGAACCAGGTGCCGCCGTATTCGCCGATCTCTTCTGTAACATCAATCACTCGCGGGTTAGTGGGCAGACGCTCGTCGACCACAGGCAGTTGGCCTTGCTGCACCAACTCGGCCAGCATGGGCGCTTCGTTGTACTGGCCGGGCGCAGCGGCTGCTGCTTCACCGGCTGCCGCCGGCGCGGCGGGAGCCTCGGCAGCAGGCGCTTCGGCGGCAGGGGCTACAGCGCCCCCGCCGCAGGCAGCCAGTGCGACGCTCGTCGCGCCAAAAGCCGAGAGACGCAAAAAGGTACGGCGGGAGAACTGGCTCTCGCTGGATTTGAATTGCATCGATTATCCTCCTTTGTGATCTGGTCCGTGATAAACTGAGTTTGAGGAGTCCCCATCAGCGTGCATAGGGATCAGCCGCATCGCGGATCCCGTCGCCGAGGAAATTGAAAGCTAAGACAGAGACAATAACTGCAATAGCCGGGGTCAATACCCAGGGCGCAAAGGCCATGGAGCGCACATTCTGCGCCTCTTGCAGCAGAACGCCCCAACTGATGGCCGGCGCACGCAGACCGAGGCCAATAAAACTCAACCCGGTCTCAGCGAGGATGATGGCCGGGATTGCCAACGTGAGCGACGCAATGATATGGCTGAGAAACGAGGGTAGCATGTGGCGAAAGATGATGCGCATCTCGCTGGAGCCAGAGAGCCGGGCGGCCATGACAAAGTCCTCTTCGCGCAGGCTGAGGAAGCGGCCGCGCACCACGCGCGCCAGCCCCGTCCAGCCAATGAGCGAAAGTACGATAGTCACGCCAAAATAGAGCCGTGTCACAGGCCAATCGGCCGGGAGCGCTGCGGCCAGCCCCATGATCAGCGGGATCTCCGGCACCGAGCGGATGAACTCGATGAGACGTTGAATCAGATTATCGATGGTGCCGCCGTAAAAGCCCGAAAGCCCACCCAACAGGATGCCCAGCACCAGGCTGAGCACAACGCTGACCAGGCCAATGGTGAGCGAAATGCGGGCGCCAAAGCTGATGCGCGAGAAGACATCGCGCCCCAGGCGGTCGGCGCCCAGCAAAAAGATCCCTTGCTCCTCGCGTGGCACATCCAGCCCAAACAGATGACGGTTCATGGTCCACCGGTTCCACATCTTGTACTCCCCCGCCTCTACAAAGAAGCGGATTGGGTAGATGGTGCTGGTGTCCTCTGTATAAATACTGCGCAGCGTTTCCGGGTCCCGGTCGCGCTGGATGCGATAGACAAAGGGCCGGCGCAGGTTACCCTCGCTGTCAAAGATGTGAATGCGGGTCGGTGGGGCCAGCTTGTACTGGACAAAGGTCTCCTCAGGGTTGTAGGGCGCTACAAATTCGCAAAAGGCCGCCACCCCGTAGAGAAGAATAACAATCACCGCGCTGATGACCGCCATCCTGTGTTTGAGAAAGCGCCACCACATAAGCTTCCAATAGGAAGCTACATAGATCTTTTCATCCTTTTCGGTTGGTACATCGACCAGCGTCTCATCCGCTGTTATCGCCTCTTCTTGGTCAGTCCGCTCAAACCAGGTCTTTTCCACCGATTGCATTGCAATAACTCCCTGCTCTTAGCTCAATCGAATGCGCGGATCGACAATCGCTAGCAAAATATCCGAGATCAACGTGCCGATAACAGTCATCAAGCTCAGCAGCAGGATAAAGCTGCCGGCCAGATACATATCCTGCGATGTAAGCGCCCGCAGGAGCAGCGGGCCGGTGGTCTGTAGATTCAAGACGAGCGATACCAACGTCACGCCCGAAATCAACGTCGCCAGCGACCAACCAACCGTGCTAAAGAAGGGGTTGAGCGCCACCCGCACGGGATATTTCCAGACCAGACGGTTCTCGGGAAGACCTTTGGCGCGCGCCGTCTCGACATAGGGTTTGTTTAGCTCGTCGAGCAAATTGGCGCGCGTGATGCGGATATTGCCCGCGGTGCTACCGACGGCAACAATAATGAGCGGGATCCACAGCCGTTGGAGCATATCCATAAATTTCGCCCAGCTCCACGGCGCCATAATGTACTGCTCGGAGAAAAGACCGCCAACGCTGATCCCCAACGCAGATTGCGCCCAGAACATTACAATCAGCGCCAGCAAAAAGCCCGGTGTCCCCAGGCCGATAAAACTAAAGAGGCTGAGCAGATAGTCGAGCCACGAATATTGGTGGGTTGCCGAATATACCCCAATGGGGATGGCAATAAACCAACTGACCAAGAGCGCCGCCCCAGAAAGCAGCACTGTCAACCACAGCCGCTCCCAGATCAGTTCCTTGACCGGCTTGCGCCACTCCATCGACTGACCCCAATCATTGCGCAGCACGATACCGGTGATCCACTTCGTGTACTGGACATAGACCGGTTGGCCCAGGCCATATCGCTCGCGCAGATTGGCAAGCTCAACTTCGTCGATTGATTCACCCTGTGCCCGCAGTTGTGCTGCATAAGAGGTCAAAAAATCGCCCGGCGGCAACTGTATGATCATAAACGAGAGGATCGAAATGGCGACCAATGTGGGGATCATGAACAGGATGCGCCGCACAATGTACAACAGCATAGCTCTCTCCAGGTAACAGCACCATTCACAACTGTCAATTGACAATTGTCAATTGACAGTTGTGAATGTGTTCATCATCAATTACGCGTGCGCCTCTGGGTTCTCCCAGAAATAGGTCTCGGTGTTGGCCAAGTGTTCATCGCCCGTCGGGTCGTCGATGGGTAGACCCTGTGGGAAGTTGCGGACACCGTTCTTGACGATGATCGGTGCAGGCAACTCGCCGAGATAGGCGATCATGGGCAACTCCTCGGCCCAGATGTCGAGAATCTGGAAGAAGAGTTCATTGCGCCGGTCCGCATCGGCTTCGGCGGCGCACTGGTCCCAAAGGTCCCAGATCGTGCGGATCCAGTGGTCGGCGGGCGGTTCCTCGGCCGCGGGATTGGTCGGGTCGGTGCGCCAGTAGCCCCAGGCCACGGCCCACGGGCGGTCAGGCTGGGTGCCGATCCAGATGATGGGCGCCACCAGCGGCAATACCGTGCGATCACCACCCCACCAGGCCGCCTCGATTTCGTTGGCCCGATAGTGTTCCTCGTAGAGCGAGCGTTCCACCCCCCGATAGGTAGCTTTGACGCCTACATCGGCAAAATAACGGATTACCTGCTGTACCGCATCCTCGTCTGCCGAGCCAGGAAGCGCGGTGCCTTCGATGATAAAGCTGAGCGTCTCGCCGCTGCCGTCTTTCCAGAGCCGGAAGCCCTCGGCATCCTTTTCGGTGTAGCCCGCTGCGTCGAGCGATTCGTTCGCCCTGGCCGGGTCGTATTCGAGATAGGCGTTGCTCAACTTATCGTAATACTGGGGCGAACTGCTGATGGGGCTATACTGGCGCGGGGTGGCCAGACCATCGAAGACCAGCTCGTTGAGCGCGTTGCGATCCACCGCCAGCGACAGCGCGATGCGTACATCACGGTTCTGGAAGAATTCGCGCAGGCGCGGGTTCTTAGTTGTGTGGTTGGGCTGGAGCGCCGTATGCCCCGAACTGACGCCGAGGTAGACGCTGTAATCGCCGTTCGCTTCACTCTCTTTGAAGAGCGTGAAGTTGGCAATGCTTACATGGCGCGCCTGGAAGTCGATCTCGCCGTTGGTGATCCACAGATTGAAGACTTCATCAGAATCGAACAGGCGGTGCACGATCCGGTCCACGTACGGCAACTGATTGCCGTCGGCGTCGACCGCAAAGAAGTAGGGATTGCGCTCCATTTCGAACACTTCGTCCGAAAGCTCATTCTTGGCGAGCCAGGGGCTAAGGCTGGGGCGCTCTGGGTTGAAGAACCAGAGGCGCCGGTTGTCGAAGTAATAGCTCGACCACGAGTCAAACCCGGCCTCCCTGACCTTTGCCTCCAGCCCCTCCTTATCCGCCGTGAGTTCCATGTGCCACTGTTCCATATAATGGCCAGGCGTATAGGGGGGAGGAGTGGGACGGGCCAGTCGATACCCGAACAGTGGGTTGGAGTCGGCAAAGGTGAGTTTGAAGGTATAGTCGTCGACCACATCCAGTTCCATTAGAGTGCGTTCGGTGCCGGTCACCCAATCCGAAGGCGGCGATGGGAAGAGATCGGTGTTCTTCAACTCGTTCTCATACCACCACTCTACATTGGCGCTGGTAAAGGGCGTGCCGTCGGACCATTTCATCCCTTCGCGCAGGTGGAAGGTCCACTCCGTGGCGTCGTCGTTGATCTCCCAAGATTCAGCCATGTGGGCGCGCAAGTTCAAGTCCTCGTCGTACCAGACCAGGCCGTGATCCTGGCACTTGGTTGGCCCCCAGCGGTCAGAGACGCCCCGGAAGGCGCGGCGGAAGGTGCCGCCGTAGTTGCCCGTCTGCTCGACCACCGGCAACACGCCAGGGTTGGTGGGCAAACGTTCGTCCACGGGTGGCAAAGAGCCGGCCTGCACCAATTCGGCTAACATGGGCGCTTCATTATATTGACCCGGCGGCCCAGCCGCCGGCGCTGCGGCTGCGGGAGCTTCTGCTGCCGGTGCTTCTGCTGCCGGCGCCTCAGCCGCCGGAGCGGCGCCACCACCGCCACAGGCAGCCAGCGCAACCCCCGCCGCTGAAAACGCCGTCAGCCGCATAAACTGGCGGCGGGAGACCGCTCGTTTCTTGATGGGTTCCATCCAGTCCTCCTTTGTTGAAACAATCGGAACACCTACGACCAACCATTCACAATTACCGATTACGAATTACGAATTCCCATTTCCCGTTTCTGCAGCTTGAAGTAGTAATCGGCAACAAGTAATCGGTAATTGTGAATTTATCACGCCATCGCCGCCTCCTGGGCCAACCAGGGCGGGCGCGCCAGCCCACGCTCGCTCAGGTAGCTGGCGTAGAGAAAGCGATAGACGTCGCTCACATAAAACTGCGGATAAGATTTGGTCGGGAGCGTGTTCAAAAAATGCTCCTCGACTAGGCTTGCCATCCGGTCATCCATCCCACGATCTACTTCGTAGTCGAAGTAGATCGCCAGATCTTTATCCGGATCTTCTACGATTAGCTTGACATTGAACGATTGCGGAGAGAGGTGCGCCGGGGAATAGCGCTCCATCAGAAAAGTGCCCAACGCCGCCGAATGGATGTAAGGTTTGTGTTCGTAGAGGAAATTGACCGTCTGCTGCGCATCCTCTAGCGTCTCGCCAGGGAAGCCAAAGAAGAAGAAGGTGTGGTTCCAGATGCCCGCCTCGGCGCTCTCGCGTAAGATGCGGCTCATGTGCGGCAACTCGGTTCCCTTGACCATCGCCCGCATGATGGCCTCGGAAGCGCTCTCCAACCCAAAGAGGATCATGCGGCAGCCGCCATCGTACATGCTCTGTAGTAGCTCTTTGCCGATCACCTTCTCGAAACGGGCGCAACCTCCCCAGTGAATCGGCGTCCCGCGCTCGGCCAGCAACGGCGACAGCGCGCGCAAATTGCGCGGCGTAACGGCTTCATCTGCAAAAAAGATGTGGCGGACACCATACCGCTCGTGGAGCGTCAACATCTGGTTGGTTAACTGCTCGGCTCGCAACTGGCTAAAGCTCTCTGGCTCGCCATAGCCCACGTTGCAGAAGGCGCACTTGCCAAAATAGCAGCCGCGCGCCGTGAGCAGCGGCAACACCGGCTTTGGCGCAAGATAACGGTCAAGCGGTAGCCCATCAAAATCGGGCAGCGGCAGGTCGGCGATCTTCTCTGGCTCTTTGCGGGCATTGACGCGGATGCGCCCGCCTTCTTTATAGACCAGGTTGGGTACGTGGCTGAGGTCGCCATTGCCATCGAGTGCCTCGGCCAGCCGCAACAACGCTACCTCGCCGTCAAAGACCACGGCGCTGTCAAAGAGACTGAAGATGGCCGGGACTTTGGGCAACTGTTCGCGCAACATACTGATGTGTGGCCCGCCCACCGTCACATGACACGGCAATCCAGCCGTCTTGACCAGATAGCCCAAGGTCATCCCCGCTAACATCTGCGGCATCGAGGGGATGGAGATGCCGACAATATCCGGCTCTTCGCGCACAATGTCGGCCAGAATGCCACGGCGATAGATGTCGAGAAAAATGTTATGGCGCGGGTCGCGCACGGCGTGCAAGAGCGCCCGGCTGCTATCGACCGGTTCGGCGGCATCGTATGTTTGTAGCTGAAGGGCGGCTGGGAAAAAAGGGAGGGAGGCGAGTTCGAGCGAGTCGGCAATGACTTGAAAGGCGCGTAGACCAATGGGGCCGTCAAAAAAAGCGTCGCTACGCACAACCCCTTTGGCCTGTTCGACCTGCGTGGCAAGCTGAGGTCCGTTGCGCAGCGCCCACTGGATCGTCTCGGGCGCAGGTGTGCGCGGGCGCAGCGGGCGACGTGTCCCGTAGGGGCCGTAATCGGCGCGCAGCCGTTCGACCACCCCGCGCAGATGCTCACGCGTCAAGATCTCGTCAAAGACCTCGACGTTCAAGTCGCGCTGGATCACCTGGACGCCGTGGCCGCGCAGATAGGCGGTCAAGGTCGGCAACGCCAGATGGGGCATTGTCGGTGTCCAGTTGGGGGGGAACAGCAGCATCACCTTCATCATCGACTCACATGTTGCGCCGTGCCAGGCGATTTACTTATCACTTGTCGTGTTGTCCAATGGGCCAAGAAGTAATCCCAACCGCGCCAGGTTTACTGTACCAGCCTATCGACCCCAACCAAATTGAGCGTCTCTGCATAGTGACAGCGCACCACATGGCCCGGCTGCACCTCGCGCAGTTCTGGCGTCTCGCTGGCGCACCGTTTGCCATCGCTGTAACGGCAACGAGGGTGGAAGTAACAGCCGCTAGGCGGGTTGGCCGGATCAGCCACGTCACCCTGTAGGACAATTGGTTCGCGGCGGGCGCGCGGGTCTGGCTGCGGGACGGCGGAGAGCAGCGCCTCGGTGTACGGGTGCAGGGGGTTGGTGAAGATCTCTTGCGTAGTGGCGCTCTCCACCAGTTGGCCCACATACATCACCGCCACCCGGTCGCTGATATGCTCGACCACGCTCAGATCATGGGCAATAAAGAGATAGGTGAGGCCAAACTGCTGTTGCAAATCCTGCAAAAGATTCAAGATTTGCGCCTGCACCGACACATCGAGCGCCGAAACCGGCTCATCGAGCACCACCAGTTTGGGGTTGAGCGCCAGCGCCCGCGCAATGCCGATACGCTGGCGTTGGCCGCCGCTAAAGGCGTGCGGATAGCGATTCATATATTCCGGTCGCAAACCGACGACCCGCAGCAGATAGGCGACCCGATCCTCCAACTCTTTGCCCTTGCTCACGTTGTTGACGATGAGTGGCTCGCCCACATTCTGCAAGAGCGTCATGCGCGGGTTGAGCGAGGAGTAGGGGTCTTGGAAGACCATCTGCATGTTGCGCCGCA
This sequence comes from Chloroflexota bacterium, assembly GCA_003577005.1. The sequence continues at coordinate 14,322 of QEUW01000022.1, forward strand.
GCCGCTTCAGGTTAGCGGCGTCCACGGTGGCGATGTTGACGCGGCCCAGATCGGGGTCGTCAAACCAGATCTCGCCGTCAGATGGGTCCAGCGCGCGCAGCACTACACGGCCGGTTGTCGTCTTGCCACAGCCGCTTTCGCCAACCAGTCCCAGCGTCTCACCTGGCTGAACGTGGAAATTAACGCCATCCACAGCCTTGACATGGCCGACGGTGCGTGAAAAAAAGCCACGCTTGATTGGGAAGTACTTCTTCAGGTTTTTGACTTCGAGCAGCAATGCGTTCGTTCTCCTGCTGGTGAGATAGATAGAGGGTAACGTGAACTACACAGGCCCGTCTGGGGCCTAGTACGCACAGATGAGACCTGTCGACGAGGCTTCACCCTATACGCGTACCAACCAATTGGGACGAAAACAACGTAGCGTTCTTGTTAGAGAACGATACGACGGCAGTGGGTGGATTGTAAATAAAAAGGAATCGCCTAAAGCGTTGCAACAAGCTGCAAGCCGTATGAGATAGCACAAGCGAGACCTAGCGCCAGGGCAACACGAACAGTGCGGCTCAAGAGCCTGCCGTTGCCGGCCCCAACGCGTAGGAAATTTTCCAATATCAGGATGCCCACGAACCACGCCATCCCCAAGCCGAAGATGGCAAAGCGGTCAACTGTGCGCACTTGCCAGGGGTTCAAGTGCAGCAAAATAGCAGCATCTATCAGGTTGGCGCGCAACGAGAGCAGCAGCCAGAAACCAACTATCGTGAAGGCCAGCCACGCGATATAACAGGCAGCGTAGTTTAGCACCCTACGGGCCATATCGGTTTGTTCTGCTTCTTGAGATAAATCGATGCGCATAATAAAAACAGCGCCGGTACAGATTACGGGATAAACAGGGAAGCACCGCAAAGGTCAGGCTACGAACCAACTGTTGATAGGGAGATCTTGGTCTGGCGCAGCGCTCTTTTTCCCATCATAGCTGATGATTGCTAAAGTGTCAAACGAGAAGGATAAAAAAAGCAGGACTCTACAAACGTATAGATACGTTCTTGTGAGACCTACCCCTCAACTATTCGTACCCGGATGAACAGAGATATCAGCCAGCGCTCTCTGTGTTCATCTGAGTACTGCCTTAGTACTACAACCGCATGTGGCAAAGACCTCCGCGCCCAGTGGGCCCCCGTGGCCGCAGAAGCCCCGAATAACCAAAATCTCGCCGGCCACCTCCCGGAGGTCTTTATGGAAGTGCGGTTGTAGTACTAGATTTGGTGTTGTCGGGTGGCCGGAATCACTGCCCGGAGAGAGCGAACAGGCCGGCTTGCTCTGGTCGCTCGGGGTAAGGAATGCCCAGGTGGTTGTAGGCGGCCCGCATTGCGATCCGCCCGCGTGGCGTACGGTCCAAAAAGCCCAACTGGAGCAGATAAGGCTCCACGACATCCATGATCGTATCAGCCTCCTCGCTGATGCTGGCCGCCAACGTCTCTAGCCCCACAGGGCCGCCGCCAAACTTGGCGATAAGGGCCTCGAGCACGCGGCGGTCAAGCTCGTCCAGCCCGAGCCAGTCGATCTGGAGCATAGTCGCCAGGGCCTCTTCGGCCACCGCCAGGTCGATGTATCCATTGGCGCGCACGAGGGCGTAATCGCGCACGCGGCGCAGCAATCGCAGCCCCACGCGTGGCGTGCCGCGCGCCCGCCGAGCGATCTCGGCGGCGGCATCCGCCTCAATTTCTACTTCGAGCAGCCCGCCCGCCCGCGTGATGATCTGCTGGATAGCAGCCGGCTCGTAAAAGTCGAACCGCTCCACCACGCCAAAGCGGGCGCGCAAGGGGGCGGTAATGAGCGCCAGCCGTGTTGTGGCGCCCACAACTGTAAACTTGGGCAGGCTCAGGCGGATGTTGCGGGCGCCCGGCCCGCTGCCCACGACAATATCGAGGGCAAAATCCTCCATCGCCGGGTAAAGGATCTCTTCAACGGCGCGGCCCAGCCGGTGAATTTCATCGATAAAGAGGATATCACCCTTGCGCATATTCGTGAGGATAGCGGCCAGATCCCCCGCCTTTTCAATGGCCGGGCCGGCTGTGACTTTGAGATTGCCGCCCATTTCGTGGGCCAGGATATGGCTGAGCGTTGTTTTCCCAAGGCCGGGCGGGCCATAGAGCAGCACATGGTCCAGCGTTTCTGCGCGCTTGCGTGCGGCCTCGACCAGGATCTGCATCTTGTCGCGCAATTGATCCTGGCCGATCATCTCGGCGAGCGAGCGAGGGCGGAGGGCGTGGTCCACCTTTTGGTCGCCCGGTTGTTCTTCGCCGGAAATTGGACGTTGGGGTGGAGGGGTGCGGTTGTCAGGCGTGCGGGCGGTGATACTGCGTTCATCGGCCATGGGCAACTCGAGTCAGAACTCTCTATTTATCCGATGCGCCCAGTCGCACGGCTTTGTCAACGTATGGTTGAGCGCATTGCACGTTTGTTCTAATTGTCCTTATTATAGCAGAGCTTTTGCTGGATCACAAGAAGCAGGGCTTGTGCCAAAAGTCTCGCTTCCTGAACAGAGTTTGACCTTTTTTCTAAAAACTGATATAAGCTGTCTCTAACTTTTCGCCACCCACAACGAGCAAAATTGGACATCGAATCTGTGGAGACATCAGGTTGGCTCATACCCGAGACAGCGTGGGTAGAACTGCGAAAAGTGCCTTGTGAACACTGTGATATTCGGCGCTCTGTCTGGAGAGAAATCAGCGAGCCTGACGCAACAGTGTTTCCCCGTTAAGGAGCGTTAAGATGACCGATCAATCACACGTGGCTAAAGAAAAGGAGCGCCTGTTACAGGAACAGGCCCAACTTATCGACGAACTCAAGAGCCTGCGGGAACTCATGCAGGCGGAAGTTGATATAGAACCCGACGAAGGCGATGCCGAAATCTTTGAGCGCGAGAAGAACGCGGCGCTCATTGCCGTGCTCGAGTCAAGATTGCAGGATGTGCAGACGGCGCTCCGCTCTATCGAAAAGGGTAATTATGGTATTTGCAGTCGTTGTGGCAAACCCATTGAACCGGGCCGGCTGGAAGTCAAGCCCGATGCCACGCTCTGTGTCAAATGCCAGGAAGAGGTGGAGCGTTTGAGCCGCCGCGGGCGTCCGCAGCGGCAGATTCAATGGTAGCGCACTCGTCGCACGGGTGCTGACCCAACCGGCAAAAAAGGAGCCAACGCGTGTCGTCTAATCTCTTCCCTTCGCGCCATCCGCTGGCCCGCCATAAACTTTCGCTGTTGCGCAGCATCGAAACCGAGCCAAAGAAGTTCCGCGAACTGGTCGGCGAGCTGTCGATGATGATGGTCTACGAAGCGACGCATGACCTGGCGCTGGTTCCGACTTCCGTCGAGACGCCGTTGACCACGACCGAGGGTGCGCAGATGGGCGAGAAGATCGGCCTTGTGCCGATCTTGCGCGCCGGGCTGGGCATGGTCGAAGGGGCGTGGCGTCTGCTGCCCCAGGCCGAAGTCTGGCACCTGGGGCTTTACCGCGACGAGCGTACGCTCAAGCCTGTACATTATTATAATAAGTTGCCCATACAGCCAACCGTTGGTGTCTGTCTGATCCTGGACCCAATGTTGGCGACCGGGGGCTCGGCCACCGCAGCTATCGAGGTGCTCAAACAGTGGGGCGTTGCGCGCATCAAGTTTGTCGGGCTGATCGCGGCGCCAGAGGGGATCGCCGCGGTCCATTCTGCGCATCCTGATGTCGCGATCTATGTGGCGGCCATCGATGAGCGGTTGACAACCGCAGCCGATCCCTTTCCCCCAGGTTTCATCTGGCCGGGTCTTGGTGACGCCGGCGACCGCCAGTTTGGGACCGGGTAGACCCGATCCACAGATTCCACAGGTTTGATACTGTACATCTGTGGAATCTGCAGATTACGAACGACTATCTAGATCCGCCCAGCCGAAACGGAGCATCTTCGTGGAGCCAAACCCCGCGATAGAACGAGCAATGGAGAGCGTGGCCGCGGCTGCTCCTCGTGCGGCGGCGGACCCGGCGCGCCCGGTCTATCACTTTCGCCCGCCCGCGCAGTGGATGAACGACCCCAACGGCGTCATCTATCACAATGGGTGGTACCAACTCTTCTACCAGTTCAACCCCTTTGGCGACGAGTGGGGGCATATTCACTGGGGACATGCCCGCAGCCGTGATCTGGTGCAGTGGGAATATCTGCCCATTGCACTTTGGCCTTCCCAGGAGCAAGGCGAGGCGCACTGCTTCTCCGGCTGTGCGGCGGTCAATGGCCGGGGCGAACCGATGCTCTTTTACACGAGTGTGTTCGGCCCTCGAGAAAACCGGCCTGCCAATCAACAGTGGGCGGCGTTGGGTGATCCCGACTGGCTCACCTGGCGCAAATACCCTGCTAACCCCATTCTGTCCCTGGCCAATCACGGCGGACCTCCGTTTGAGGGGGATTGGCGCGATCCCTTCATCTTTGTAGAGGAAGGGCGCACCTTTCTAGTCCTGGGGGGCGTGTATGAAAATATTGCCGGCGTGGCGCTCTACGAGGCAACCGATGAGACGCTTGCCCACTGGCGCTATCGTAGCCTGCTCTATCAACAGCCGCGCGACCAGGTCGGATTTTTGGAGTGTCCTAACTTCACACGCCTCGGCGAGAAGTGGATCCTCCTGACATCCCCCTATCGCCCGGTGAAATATGTGACGGGTACATTTGACTTCGACACGCTCACCTTTGTGCCCGAACAACAAGGGATACTCGACCCCGGCGCCACCGATGTGCCCAATTACTACGCCACCAACATCCTCTTTGATGACACAGGGCGCTGCATCTTGCTCGGCTGGGTGCGGGGCTTTCCGCCAGGCCGCGGCTGGAATGGCTGTCTCGCCCTGCCCCGCGTCCTCACCCTGGGCGCCGACGGCCTGCCGCGCCAGCAGCCCGTCGCTGAGCTACAACAGCTGCGCGACCGCCACTTTTCGGCAGAAGGTATTGCTTTGTCTGCCCAGCCTCTTGTTCTTGCGGAAGCAACGGGCGATACAGTGGAAGTTCAAGCGCGAATTGCCCTCGAAAGCAGTGCGGTTGTGTGCGTTGATCTTTGCCGCCCAACCGGCGGTGACCACGCCATCCCCATCCGCTACGATGGGAGTGTACTCACGGTGGCCGAAACCGAGGTCCCGCTCACGCTGGAAAACGGCGTGCTCGATCTGCACCTTTTTCTCGATAAGTCCGTTCTGGAGGTGTTTGCGCAGGATGGGCGAGTGGTAGTCACACGGGTCATCGAGCCTGGGGCTGGCGGTGGGGATGTCGCCTTCTCAACAAAGGGCGGCGCAGCGACGCTTGTGTCGCTCGATCTTTGGACCATGCGCCCGGTCTGGTAGCAAGTATTAGGAGATCACATTTTGCCCTAAGCTCCTAAATCTTGGTGCTGCGCAGTCACAGCCACCTCTATTGCGGACGTAGTCCCGCCCCCTGAAGAACTGACACAGCCCAGGTCGTGTCTTCCACGCTCAGCCCTGGTGGTGGTGGTGCGCGATAGTCTAGCAGTTCTTCATAACCGACAAGCTGGAAGCAGGCATCCACTGCTGCCTGAAGGTCAAGTGGCACGTCAGGATCGGGTGCTAGCAGCGGCACTGGCACAATCGGCAATCTGTTCTGAAGCGAAATAGCCCAGACTTCCGTGATCGGACGGCGATCGGCGCGGCTCAAATATACATAATAGGGGGCTGGCGGTGGCTCTCCCTCGAGCTGAATACGTTGGCCTTGCACTAACAGATCGATCTCCAAGATGTGCGTCCCCGTACGCATCAATTCAGTGCGACGTTGAAAGTACTCGTCGACTCCCGTCCCGCGTTTGTTAACGGGCGAAAGAATCTCAATCAGCGTGACAAGCCTTCGCTCTGCTACATCACGGATGTGGATGCTGGTTACTGGTACTTCATCGATGACACGGCTAGTCAGCAGGATGGATGGGTCGGTAATGGCCAGCCCATTCTGGGTCTGTGCAGTCGTTTGCGGCTCACGACGTCGTGTGGCCACATGGACATCTGGATAGACCACACGTGCTGCTGGCGGTTCGAGAATCCCTAAATTGGGACGGTCAAAGACATATCGTTTTTCAAGCAGTGCAACGTATTTTGGCCTCAGTTTTGGCAGCAACTGAGCACGAATTTCGCTGGCCAATGTGGCAGGAAACTCCTGCCACATCTCTCCTTCAAGGTAAGGGTCCATGCCCGGAAATGGCGAAGGCATGTGGCGCTCCTCTTTGACACCTAACAATAACTCGCAAAACAGTGAATTGCATCGTATTGATTATACCATCGCCTGGATGCGTTCGGCAATCGCCTCGATGAGAATCTCCAGACAGCCGGGTGCCAGGATCGACGGCTCTTCCTGGTACAGCCCTAGGCCATAGCGGTCGGATGGCAGGAGATAGGCCACCTGAAAGTCCCCGGCCAACGGTGTCAGCAGAATAGGGTGTGCAGGGAAGCGCCGCCGCAGTTCAGCCTGGAGCACGCTGTACGGTTCGCCACCCGTCGTCACCCAAAAGGCATCCCCCAACCGGTGGACGGAGAAGTGATAGGTGTAAGTCGGCTCGTCGCGCAGATAGCGGATGCGCAACAACCAACGCCGGGCGCGTTCGAGACGAGCACCGTAATCGCGGGCGGCGATGGCGTCCCCTGCCTGGTCCGCCTCTTGCTGTTTGGTGCCCCACTCCTCCATCTCCGCCTCCAACGCTACCGGGTCGGGCAGCGCCTTTTGTGGCAACTCTGCCGTGTAGCCTCCCCCTTGGAAGAGCGTTGTGGCTCCCATCCGCTCTGCGCTGATAGGGCGATAGCGCCAATCGCCCAATGTGGCGCCGGAGATGACTGGCCCCTGGTATTGGAAATCTGCCAGCGGCGGGCCCATATTTGCGAGTGCGGCAAGCGCGGCGTGACCCAGTTCTCGACCGTTGCTGTCGGCGACAGTAGTGTCGCCCTGGTGGCTCCGGCGTGGGCCAAGGTCACCACAGGCGCCCAGCGCAAAGATACAGGGTAGACCCGTCTCCATTTCTACCACCTCGCGCATGGCGCCGACATAATCCGGGCTGATCAGCGTATTCTCCCAGGCAAGCGTAGTTGGGTGGCAGGCGTAGTTGACGACAGTAGCAATAAGCCTGCCCTGCGGGTCGGTAATGCGGGCGACGACCAGGGTATCATCCGCCGGCGGTGCGTCGGGGTTGAAGCCACAAGTGTAGATGCCTCGTTCCGCATCCCAGTAGTCGCGATTGGTCGCCAAGAGCGATTTGCCGGCGCCGTAGGTGATCACCGCCTCTTGGAGATTGGCAACGGCCTGGCGGGCTACCTCTTCGCTCTTGGCGTACAGTTCGGCGAGATAAGGCGCGATCAACTCGCCGCCGGGCAGGTGAACCCGATTGCGGGCAAAGTTGCCGGAAGAATGGGTGTGCGAGAAAGTAGTGAGGATATTTTCCGGCGGAACACCGGCGGCTACGCTCAACCGTGAGACCAACTCTTTTTGTTGTTCGTCGTCCATCCCCACGTGGTCCATCTGGATGCGGACCAGCGGTGCGCCGCCGTTCAGCGGGGCCAGCGCCAGGACATCGGCGAAGAGAGGCCGGTGGACGCCCGTGGCGCGGTGGTGGCGGGCGGCGCCCCACATGGGGTGATACATCCCCACCGGTGGGGTGATGTCGATGCGGGCATGGCCGGCCCGCAGGCGGGAAGTGGGGGTGGGGAACGTGGTTGTGCTCATGATCCTCGAATCCAGCTTCTGGTTTGCGACGAATCAGTATGCGACTGACCCGTCACAATGGGTTTAGGACGACAAGATCGGCAACGTGTCGAAACGCTCGCTCATTCGTTATGATCACACTATACCTGAGCGCGTGCGCCGTGGCAGCAATCAACAGGCAAACCTCGCTCAATAAAACACAATCGTCTGGACTAGGCGGTCGAGTTGCAACTCGATCATCGGGTTGCTGTTTGGGAGCAGGACGCGCACGCAGAAGCTCCCTTCATTGTTTAGACCGCTGGTGCAATACTCATAGATAATATAGTTCGGACCCTGCCGCAACCATTTGACGCCTTCTTTGCCGCCGATGGTGATCTGGCTCGTCAATATTGCTTCTGGGGGTTGAAGGTCGCCAAAGGGTGTGCTGGAAAAGCCCAATACCTGGTCGTACGGCAGGTCGGGGATACCCAGCCGGTGTTCTTCGACAACGGCATTGCCCGCCAGGGGCACCCGTATCGGCTCCCATGTGCGTGGATAGGCAAAGACCACATGATCGCCTTGATAACGCGGCCAGTTTGCCGTGCCAGGTGGGCGACCGGGCACCGGAATAAAGCGCCCGCCGTAGACCGAAGGTGGGGTGGGTAAATCGGCCACCGGTGTGCCTCCGCTGAGTAGCAGCGGTGGCGGCGCATCGGGTGGCCGTGGGGTCGGCTCCAGCGTCGGCAGCACCAGCGCATCCACCGACGAACCGACCAGACTGAGATTGTCGAGATTGACGTCGAGCTCTTCGCCCACATCGCCCCACTTTTTCCAGACGCGCACATAGATCGTCATCTGCGCTTCCTGCGCCAGAATTTTGGCCGAAAAAGGGCTAAAGCGGCCTGGCTCCAGGCGGTCGTAGTAGGTATTCCACCCCACATCTATCCAACGTTGGACGGCCTGCCACTTGGGCTTATCCCCAAACGACCAGCCGAACTGGACGCGATAGCGGAAGGGGTCGCGGATCGTGCTGGCGGGGTCGGTTGATCGAATCATCCCGTGCATCTCGAAGAGATAGGCTGCGCCCGGCTCCACCTGCACCGTCTGGTAGATGCCGGCGAAGCGGTCAGGGTCGGCCACGCCCAGATTTTTGGTGTCCAGTTCGATCAACTGGCTGTGAGCGCCTTTATAGACGACGGGCGGCCACTGGTCATCGTAAAAGCCGTAGAGCGTCTGGCCGTGGTTGGTGAAGCAGCTCCAACCCTTGCCGACGTGACCGCAGCCCTCTCGAAAGACAAAGCCCTCCTCAAAGCCACCGTTGACGAGCAGGTTGCCTGTCACCCTGCTGGTAGCCTGTCCGGCCCTCGTGGACAGCCAGAATAGCGTCGTCATCAGCACTACAAACAAGAGGAGCACGGCCAGCCGCTGCTGTGGTCGTGTGTGCGAAAAGAATCTGCAAACGGTTTTCGCCATCGCTGCTACACCGTTACTTCCTGGTGCGACTCGAACTTGCTCTCATCCAGATCCATTCCGATGCCCGGCGTCGTTGGCAGCGTGACCACCCCTCCCACCGGTTTGAGCGGATGCTTGAGAAAGAATTGATGGATCTCGTTCCACTTGATCAGATACTCCAACAGCGGGCAGGTGGTTGCCGGCCAGGCGGCGATCAGGTGGGCCGACGCCGGGGTCGAATGCCCGTGTGGGATGACCACCAGGTCGTACGCTGAGGCCAGGACACAGATTTTCATCGTTTCTGAGATGCCGCCACACCAGTAGATGTCGGGCTGCAAGACATCGCACGCCCCTGCATCCATCAGCGACTTGAGCCCCCAGCGTGTGTATTCGTGTTCGCCGCCCGAAATCGGGATGGTGACATTGCGGCGGATTTCGGCGTACTGAGCGATCTTGTCGGGCAGCACCGGCTCCTCGATCCAGCGCGGATTGTATTCCTCCATCCGGCGCGCCATCTGGATGGTGTAGGGTACATCCCAACTCATCCAGCAGTCGAGCATGATATCCACATCGGGGCCGACTGCGTCGCGTAGGGTCCGCACCAGGCGCAGATTGCGTGCGATACCGGCGGGGCCATCGGTGGGGCCATCACGGAAGAACCACTTGGTTGCCTGGTAGCCGGCTTTGACAATCTCCTGCGCACGTTCCTGCACCAGTTCCGAGTCGAGCGAATAGCCCAGGGCGCTGGCGTAGGCCGGGATCTCGGTGCGGGTTGGCCCGCCGAGCAATTGGTAGACTGGGGCGTTGAAATAGCGCCCGCGTAAATCCCACAGCGCGCAGTCCACCACGCTGATCGCCTGCATGACAACGCCCTTGCGGCCATGAACCATAAAGCGGTACATACGGTCCCACAGCCGTTCGGTTGCCAGCGGGTCATGGCCGATGAGCAGCGGGGCAAGTTGGCGCTGGATCACCCACGCCTGGTCATCGGTAAAGGGGCCACCGATGCCATAGACGCCGTGGTCGGTCTCGATCTGGACAAAGCTGGCGGTGATCCGGTAGCTATGCTCGCCCACTTTTTCCGTAAAGTGTGGCCCTTCAGCCTTGTGTTCGGGATAGATGTCAACGGGACGGACAAGCCGTTCTTCCCAAAAGTCCCCCTTGTGCTCCATCACGCCGGAGACCTTGAAGACGCGCACGTGGGTGATCTGCATCGCTCCTCCTTAACCTGAACAGGCTGGAATAAAAAGCGGGTTCACAGAAAGCGCAGAGAAGGCCTAGAGACTGCGGAGACTTTCGCGAGCCGTCTCTGTGTTCTCCGTGTATACGCTGTGTGCTCTGTGAACTGCTCGTTGTTCAAGCTATTATAACGTATCCGGGCTTAAACCGGTTCTATCGTCATAGTAGCCACGATTTTCCGGTGGCAGTAGTTCTGCAATGCGTTCCATCATCTTGTCGGTCAACGCATCCAACTGGCGGCGGCGCGCCTGGCCGGTCAGTGCCGGGTCGATGGTAAGCGGGCCAAAAGGCTGCCCAATCCGCACCGTGATCGAAGTGCGACGCAGCCAGCGCAGGTTGTCGAAGATGCTTTCAGTGCCCACCAATCCAACAGGCAAGATGCAGACATTGCTCATCACCGCCAGCAGGGCCGCCCCCGAACGGCCACGGATGAGCTGTGCATTCTGCCGGCCACCATTGCCGCGCAATTGGGAAATCACTTCGCCCTGCGCCACACGACCGGCCAGTTCCGGGTTGATGCCGCCTTCGGGGAAGACACCGACAACCTTACCATTTCGCAGCGTTTCCACCGCGCTTCGCAAGGCGTTGCGGTCCACCTGACCGCGCCAGATGGGTATTGCCTCGAACAGGCGGAGGAAGATAGCGATCCAGCGACGCTCTTGCGCCTCGGTAGCCACGAGAAAGGCGGGTGCAAAAGGCAAGACCAACGATAGGATGATGGGGTCAAACCAACTGAAATGATTGGCGATGAGCAACAATGGACCGCCAGGACGTGGTACACGCTCCTCACCACAGACCTTGAGTTCAAAAAGGAGGGGGCTGATGAGACGCCCAACGCCCAATAAGAGTTTGTGAGTGGTAGCAAGCAAAAATCGACGCATCGCACAGAGCTACACGGGCTGGTCGTAACCGAAGCTACGAGCCTGACCACATGGTTTTTGTAGGAGTTACCAGTTGGATTCGTTTTCCAGAGATGCAACGCACCTGAGCAACTTCTATTTCGAATGCAGATTCGTGCAGATAAGTTATTGTACTGATAGACAAGGTGGATCTGCAAACAAGGATTGCAAGGGTAATCTAGAAACAGGGTGCATTCCAAATTTTGGCTACACGCTTGCCAGGCTCACAAAACAAATTCGCCGGCCCCTGGGCGGCCGGCGAATTTGCAAGGAGAAAGGAAACCCCAAAAGGAGACGAGTAGATGCACCATTTCTACTCCAGCCACAGTGTACCATGCGGGCGAGGCCGGCGCATCCGCCATAACATGTAATTCACCTACGTCATTTGACTGATTCGCCCGCTCAGCATAAAAAATGATGGAGCCTAAAAAGAGGTCGCCCACCACTACGGGTGTAGTGGTGGGCTTTCAACAAAGGAGGAACCAAAAGAGGTGCTAACATAGAACTGTGAAGTAAGCTCCCCTCAAACTTCACAGCTCCGGAAAATGGCCAAAACGTTAAAACTGTCTGAAGCAAACGATTTCGCCGCTTACCGGATCAAGTCGCCGATCGAGTTTGCAGGGTTGGGCAGAACCTGTTTGGGCCTGCATTTGTGCCTGCATTCACAATCTGATCTACACTATAAAGATTATAGTTACATCTCAGTTACATATCGGTAGTCGCCCCCACTTTTTTCTTTGTTCACCCGGCGGTTGGAATGTGGCTCGCTGATCGCAAATCCAAAAAATCCATGCGCAACTCTGCTGGTCCTATGGTGTTACTAGCTTTCGATCCGTTGGCGACACTGGCCGCAAGCGGGTCTTACGATAGGGTGACTTTGTGAGCGAGGTTTGACAGCTGCCCTGGTGCTGGCTACAATGGCCGAACACTGGGCCGGCCCTTTTCTGGGGCCGGGTGTTGTAAACTGGCTTCAGAAATCTTCAAACTAGAGGAGAACAATATCATATGGCTACAACCTTTGAGCGCGTGCGCGACATCATTGTGGATCAACTTGGGGTCGATCCGGATGAGGTGACCATGGAGGCAAAATTTCGCGACGACCTGGAAGCTGACAGTCTGGACCTGGTCGAACTGATCATGCGCTTTGAAGAGGAGTTTGGCGGCGATATCAGCGACGAGCAGGCGCAGCAGATCGTCAGCGTAGGCGATGCTGTGACCTTCCTCGACAATTGAGCGCTTGCTTTGCTTTGTCCAGGTCAATCTGACCCAGCTCTATGTCTATCTCGCTTGTGATCAATGCCGGGGGGGAAAGCCGGCGTATGGGCGAGCCAAAGGCGCTGCTGCCCGTCCCACCGAGCGGAAAGCCGCTGCTGCGCCATATCCTCGACCAATTGACGCCCCTGGTCACCGGCGTGACGGTCGTGGTGCTCAACGACCAGCAATTGGTCGACGCCCTCCGTCTTGGCGAGAAGGTGCAGATTGTGCCAGACGCATTCCCTGACGGTGGCCCGCTGGGTGGTATTGCCAGTGGGCTACGTTTCTGTCCTGGCTGGGCGATCATGCTGGCGTGCGATATGCCGCTGGTGAAACCAGCTCTCTTTCGCTACCTGTGCTCGTTGACCAGGGCAGGTACAACATTAGACAACGCCGGCTGGCAGGCAATCGTGCCTGTGGTTGGCGGGCTGCCCCAGCCTTTTCATGCCCTCTATCATCGCCAGCTCTTGCCCATCCTAGAAAAGAAACTGGCTGCCGGCGAGCGCCGGGCAGCCAGCTTTCTGGATGAAGTCACTACGCGCTGGGTACCTGAAGCGGAGTTACGCCCGCTCGACCCGGCGCTGCACTCGTTTGTCAATGTCAACACGCCGGAGGAATGGGCTGCGGCATGTGCGCTCCTGTAACCAGGGGCGCAAGAGGCCACCCTGCGCTACACCACCCGGATTACCGACACCACTTTGCCGTTGATGCGCACCTTGTTGGCCGGTTTCACGATCGGCTGATAGAACGGGTTGGGATTGGCGGGCTGTAGCCGTACGTTAGGCCCCTCGCGGTAGAGATACTTGAGCGTCGTCTCTTCTTCATCGACGATCCACGCCGCCACCAGGTCGCCGTTGTCGGCGGTCTCTTGTTGGCGCAGAATGACAATATCGCCGTCGAGTACGCTGGCGTCGATCATCGAATCACCCCTCACCCGGAGTGCAAAGAGGTTTTCACGGTTGCCGACCAGCGCTTCCGCCATTTCGATCACATCTTCAGGGTTGGCGGCTTCGCGCCCCTCGACGCGGATCGGCTCACCAGCGGCAATATGCCCTAAGACTGGAACTTGAACAAGCGTGCGACCGTTGCGCTGCCGTGCGGCCACCATCCCCTGTTCGGAGTCAGAGAGAGCTGCTGGATCGTCCTCGTCTACCATGCCCAGTTCGCGCAACCGTTGCCAGTTGACGCTCAGACCACGGCTTACATCGGGCTGGCGTTCGAGCAACTCCTCTTCGACCAGCTTTTTCAGGTTGTAGCTCACAACCGATGTGCTGGAGATGCCTACTGTTTCGCCGATCTCGCGGATCGAAGGCGGAAAACGGTTGTTCTTGAAAAAGGTGATGATAAAGCGCAGAATGTCCCGTTGACGTTCAGAAAGCGCTTTGGATTTGCCATTGTGCGCAGGCATGTTGGTACCCCTTCCTCCTTGTACAGAAGCGTTGATCGGGTTCTTCCTGAGGCCGGGTGGGCCTGTTTCCCAATCCCATTTCCCAAAATTATCCCAATCAGAACGAATGTTTCCCAAGTTTTCCCAAAGTATACACGAACATTTGTGCGGTGTCAAGAGCCAATTTGCACGTTTGTTCTAAACTGCGGTTGCTTTAAAAACGCGAATAGGGATCTGCCCAAACCAACCCGAAACTTTGCGTTTTCAAACAGAGCTGAGTATAGATGTGTGTTTTATCGGAATCTTTGGGGTGCAATGGCGTTAGGGCAGACGGCGATTGCCTACGATGGGGTAGTGGGTGGATGCAATCTACTTCTACGTTGGGTCATGGTCCAGCCCGGCGTTGGCTACGTAGCGCTGAAAACGCTGCCAGTAGGCCTGTTGCTCGGCGGGGCCGGTGGTGGGGTCGGGGAAGCGCGCGTCGGCCTTGTGCTGGCCGCGGGTCATGGCCTCCTCCATGTCGATTCCACAGAGGTAGGCAAGTTTGAAGAGCATCACCTGTAGGTCGCTCAACTCGAGCGCCAGTTCAGCACGCACTTCATCGAAGTCTGCGGGCGTAGCCTCGCGATAGCCTTCGATCATCTGGACGAGTTTGCTGACCTCCCCCAGTTCTTCGAGTGCATGAAGCAGCGTGTGGCTGGGGAGCACCTTCTCCCAACCGCGCGCCCGATCCCACGCTTCTACCCACTGTTGGTATTCACGAATATGCATAATCTACTCAATAGGCATGGGTTGCCCGCAGCTTGCGCAAAAAATCGGTCGATTTCAGATGGCGTTCCAGCAAGGTGAGAAAATAGCGATAGAGGATATGTTCCATCTGCTGCAGGATGGGCGGACGGACCGAGAGCCGGGCTACCTCGTCCCACTCACTGCGTTGCAGGTGGCGCAACACTTTGAGGACAGCCGGCTCGATAGCTTCGACGTCGGGCTGTGTCGCGCCGCACTGGGGGCAGAAGACGCCCCCAGCGTGCAGGCCCAGGTAATTGACTACCGGCTGGATGGGGGTGTTACATCCCAGGCAATGGAAGAACTGTGGTTGAAAACCGGTGTAGCTCAACAGGTGTAATTCAAACCAGCGGAGCAAGAGTGGTGGATCAAAGTGAGCCTGCCCACAACTGTAGTCGTCAAGCGTACGCAGGGAAAAGAGGAGCAACTCCCACAGCGGTCGGCTCTCGTCGTCGGCTTCGGTAAAGCTGCCGACCAACTCGCAGAGATAGCTGGCATAGCCGATAGCATCCAGATGTTGGCGCAGATGGCGAAAGCTCTCCACCGTCACCGCTTCGGTGATAATGTCCCACGTGCGCGCCTGGGCCACCAGGAGCGAGGCGTGCGAGAGCGGCTCCAGATGACCAGCCTTGCGGCTGGTAGTCTTGCGTACGCCTTTGGCGATCAACTCACGCTTCCCCAAATCGGGCGTAAAGATGGTGAGGATGCGGTCGGCGTCGCCATAATCGCGCCGGCTGAGCACAACGGCGCGTGTACGGTAGAGACGTTCTCGGCTGGACATAACGAAAATTATATCACAGATAGACGGTAGAACATAAATTCCAAAAGACTGTGTGGGTAGTGAATTCGAAGTTTTGTACTCATGAAGTTGACATACGTTTTTGAACGTGCTATTTTATGCACTATAAGTGCAATTGGCCATGAGAAGGGGGGATCATGCGCAAAACCATCTTGAGCCGCCGGTTGGTAAAAGCAAGAGCAGCCATGATCGATAAGACGCTGATGGAGATCAGCGCCGCCGCGGGCTTTCCGCCAGCGTCAGGCTACATCTATCGGACCCTTGACCGTGACAATGTTCAACTCAGCACAATTAACCGCATTGCCGCGGCGCTGGGATGCAGCGCGCGTGACATCCTTGAAGAAGTAGAGACGGATGCTCAACCCGAAGCTGCACAGAAACGCTTTGAGCAGCAGACACGGCATATGAATGGCCTTGCAATTCACCAGGGCGAGGCCACCTTCACGTCGCAGGCGTCCGAGGCCGTACTTGCGCGTGAGTGGGACACACCCGAGGAAGATGAAGCGTGGGCCGATTTGTAAAAGGGGAAGTCGTCAAAATCCCGTTCCTGTTTACAGACTTCAGCCAGTTCAAACGCCGGCCGGCGCTGGTAGTCAGTGTGCTCAGTGAGCACAACGATCTCATTCTGTGCATGATCACCAGCCAGAATACGAGGGATCGCGACGCCATTCCACTGGACAGTGTTGACTTTGCGTACGGCGGGCTGCCTAGGGCCGGCAATATCCGCCCGAATCGGCTCTTTACGGTAGAGGAAACTCGAGTATTGGGTTCGGCTGGGCATCTCGCGCCGGCCAAGCTGCAAGCGGTCACCGATAAGTTGGTGGAAATCCTGCATAGATAAGAAGGTAGGGCCAATGTCAGCGGAACGTTACCAACGTCATAACTTCCGGTAGGACGAACAGCCCAACATCATCTATATTAGCCTGCGAATGCCGGGTAGTATCCGAGGCGGGCCGACTAATTATCAAATTTCGACCACACCCTCACACAAAAAAGCTGCATCCAATCCAAACTGACCGGCTGCCGCGGCCACGTCGGCCAGCGTGACGGCGTTGAGCGGGATACCGTGGCGGCGATAGTTCTCCCGGTTGGTCGCCTCGACCTCGCCCGGCGCATAGACCCGGTCAAAGCCCGGCGCCAACCGGCTGGCGTGAAGTTGGGCGACAGCCTCGTCGGTGCGTGCCTTGAAGCGTTCGAGATCTTCAAACGCACTCACTCGCAGGGCCAGCACAAAATGACCATCCTGACCCGGAACCGGCCCATTGACAATGTCGCCCAACTCGGCGCCGTAGGCTGCCCCCGAAAGCATAGAGGAAAGTATACCCATCAACAGCGCCAGCCCCGTTCCCTTAAAGCCGCCGATGGGGGCTAACAGCCCGTCAATCGCCACTGCCGGATCCGTGGTGGGGCGCCCCTCCCGATCCAGCGCCCAGCCCTCCGGCAAGGTAAGGCCCTTCTGCTGGTAGACGCGAATCTTGCCATGCGATGAACCGCTAAAGGCGGCATCGTAGACGATGGGCGTCTCTTTGGCTGTGGGGATGGCTACCGCCAGTGGATTGATGCCGAGGATACGATCAGCCCCGCCCCAAGGAGACATGGTAGGCAGGGCGTTGGTCGTGGCAATGCCGATCATCTCGTGGTCGAGCGCCATGCGGGCAAAGTAGGCCATGGCGCCGCAGTGGTTGCTGCCGCGGATGGCGGCAGCAGCGATGCCAAAGGTATACGCCCGCTCGATGGCCTGGCGCATGGCAAAGGCAGCGCCGACCTGCCCCATGCTGTTGCCGCCATCCACGACGATGCAGGCGGCGCTATCGCGCACGATTTGCGGGCGACCACGCGGGTTGACACCGCCCACTGTGAGCTTCTTCACATACTCCGGCACGCGTAGCACCCCATGCGAGTGCACCCCGCTCAGGTCGGCAAAGACAAGCGAATCGGCTACCAGCGCCGCATCCTCCCCCACCATCCCACAATGCTCAAAGACCGCCGCCACCAACGCCTGCAACCGCCCCGCATCCACCCGCCGTTCACCCGCCTCGCTCTCCGCCATCCACTTCTCCCTTAACCATTGACAATTGACAATTCACCATTCCTCACCTTCGCTGCTCGCGCGGCAACCATGCCAGCGACGCATCGGTCTCTCCATCCGGCCGGTATTCGAGACCGATATGCCCTTCGTAACCGAGCCGTTCCAGCGCCGCAAAAATGGCCGGGTAGTTGATCTCACCCGTGCCGGGCTGGTGGCGGCCCGGCACATCCGAAATCTGGATATGGCCGATATACGGCCACAGCGCCGCCATTGTCTGGATCAGGTTGCCCTCGGTCATCTGGGCGTGGTAGACATCATACTGGAGCCGGACATGGGGATGACTGGCGCCGCGTACGATCTGCATAGCCGCGGCGGTCGATTGGACCAGGTAGCCGGGCATATCCGTGGCATTGAGCGGCTCGATAAGCAGTGTGACGCCCGCAGAGGCTGCCCGCGGCGCTGCCCATGCCAGATTTTCCAACGCACATTCGATCTGCGCGGCGAAATGAAGCCCCGGCAGCCGGTTACCCGCCATGACGTGAATACGTGGGCAGCCAAAGGCGGCGGCGTATTCGAGCGCCTCGTCCAGACTACGCCGGAAGAAATCGCGCCGAGCCGGGTTACCGAGTGTGCCACGCTCGCCCCCATGCAGGTCGCCGGGATTGATGTTGAAGAGCACGTTGCGCAGATTGTGTTCCGCCAGTTGGCGCTGGACCGCGGGTGCGCCGTATTCATAAGGAAAGAGAAATTCCACGGTCTCAAAACCGGCTGCCGTGGCGCGGGCGAACCGCTCTAGAAAGGGGACTTCGTTGTAGAGCATGGACAGATTTGGGGCAAAACGCAAAGGCATGACGGTTACTCCGTTTTGTCATCGGTCTTCAAGAGGTTTTCGATATCTTGGATCAGATTTTCGTGTTGGTCGATCCGTTGCCGCCAGTGGCGGGTCTCTTCATCACGCCGTTCAGCGGGCATTTGGGTATAGGCGTTGACAATCGCACGATGGAAGGCTACCTGTTCTAGATAGAGACGCCGTAACGGCTCGTGACCGATCAAGGCAGCCCGTTCCTGCAATCGAGTGTAAGCCACCGTCAGCACCTCGGTTGCCCGGAGGTCGCGATTGGCGGCGAGCACCTGATAGCAGACCCAGAAAATACGGAACGGCTCCACGATACCGGCGGCGGTCAAGCGCGGCAAGTGCGGCAGGATCGCTTCGACGTAGCGTTGTGCTTGCTGGGGCTGCTCCTGGGCCAGGTGGACTGCGGCCAGCCCGGCCAGCGGCTCGAGTGTCTGGTCCGCCTGACCAAGCGCCTGGCGGAGGGCTAATGAGTCGGCAAAGAGATCGGCGGCCTCGGCCAGCCAGCCCAGGCCAGCCAGCGCGTGGCCGAGGCAAGTCTGGGCGTAGGCAATCACGGCTCGCTCGCCCAAAGCCTGGCCTATCTCGAGCGCCTGGCGGCAGTAGGCGGCTGCGGCCTCATTGTTATGTAGATGCGTGGCAAGCAGACCAAGATTGGCCAGGATCAGGCTTTCGTGGGGCCGGTCGCCAATGGCGCGTTTTACGGCCAGCGCCTCTTCATAGTACAACTGTGCCTGCGCATAGTCACCCAGTTGGGTGTGGACGGCGCCTAGATTATTTAGCAGCCGGCCCATGGAACGGCGGTCGTTGAGCCCGCGGTAGTACTCCAGACACTCGCGAAAGATGGCGCTTGCGGTGAGGTACTCGCCCCTATAGAAGCACATGAGCGCCATATTGTAACGCAGCTTGTAGACATTGCTCTGGTCGCCCAACTCTTGATAGAGGCGAAGCGCCTCTTCATAGTGACTCTGGCCGTTGGCATAGTCACTGCGGTAGAGTCGATTGGCTGCCAGCGAAAAGTGGCTCGCCGCCACAAGAGGAGTGGCCTGCGCGGCCAAGGCAGTGGCAAGCGCCGTGCTAAGTCGCCGTCCCGCTTCATCATATTCGCCGCGAAAAAAGTGGGCGCGCCCCCATTGGAGATAACCTCGCGCCTCGCTCTCGGCGTGGCGGCTGGCCTGGCCAAGCTGGATCGCTTCCTGTGCAAATTGGGCGGCTGCGTGATAGTTACCCTGTTCGTTGGCTGCTTCGGCCATTGCGCTTCGCAACCGACTTGCCACCCGTTGGGCGTGGCGCTGGTGCGGATGATTATGCTGGCCAGCCAGGGGCTGGATATGTTCGAACGCTCTCTCCAACATAGTCTGTAGTTCTTCGAGAGGCCCTCCCAGCAGATAGAAGGCCACGACCCCAGGTAGACTCTGCTCTAGCTCGTCAAGGGCCGGTTCGGTCGCCGCCCAGCGCCAAGCCAAACGGATGTTATCCCAATCCAGCCTGAGTCGCGCAAGCGCCTCCGTCGCCCGAGCTGTTCGTAGCGCCTGACCGTGGATGGCCGCCAGCTGTGTATAGTAGTGGCCGTGCTGTTTGTGCAGCGTCTGTGCAAGCGCCGGGTGCGCCATCAGTTTCTCAGCAGCAAACTGGCGGATGACGCTGTGGATCTGAAAGCGCGCGTCAGCGTCCGGCGTACCGGGTTCGGGCGGAGTGCGCGTCAGCAGTGATTTATCACAGAGTGTTGCAAGCAGTGCAGGGGTAGCGCCAGTCAACTCAGCAGCAGCGGACGCCGAAAACCCGTCGGCCAGGGTGATAAGTTGCTGTAACAGCCGTTGCTCCGGCCCGGCCAACAGCGCCCACGAATACTCGAAGGCCGCACGCAGCGTACGGTGACGTTCGGCCACATTGGGCATATTGGTAGAGAGAAAATCCAGGTTTGTGCGCAGACCAGCGGCGATCTGTTGGCAGGCATAGGTGCGTACGGCGCTTGCAGCAAGTTGAATACCCAGCGGCAGACCTTGGAGTTGCCAGCAGATGTCGGCGATATGCGACCATTCGGCATCTGGGGAAAAACCAGGCTGGACTGCCTGCGCCGTGCGGGCAAAGAGTTCAAACGCCGGGGAGTGAACACCCGCCTTATCCCTCTCTGGGCTGCTGAGGCCCTCTAACACCACCAGATGTTCGCCGGCCACATTAAGGCGCTGGCGTGAGGTTGCCAGGATCATCGCACCGGGCGCGGCTTCAAGGAGCTCGACCAGCAACGCGGGTTCGGCTGCAAACGAGTCTACGCTGTCGAGCAACAACAAGAGCCGGCGCTGGCGGACAAAGTCGAGTAGTTGAGTTGCTGCGCCGCGTGTTGGGTCAAAGTCAAAACGAAGCACAGCGGCCAGCGCGCCGGCCAGTTGGGCAGGCTGATCCAAGCCGGCCAGTGGAACGAAGAAACAGCCATCAGGAAAGCGGAGCCGAACGGTTGGATCAGCCAGTGCATGTAGCGCTGCAACCAGCGCCAGGTGACTCTTGCCGACACCACCGATCCCCGTGATGGTCAGCAGCCGGCAGGTGGGGTCGCGCAGCCAGCCACAAATCGTCTGCACCTCTGCTTCACGCCCGATCAGTGGGGCCAATGGAGCAGGCAAGTTGTGGGGTGGCAACTGTGCTTCGGCGCCGGGTCTGGCAAGGCCGGGTTCACCACCCGCAGCCGGTATGTGAGCGTTGCGTTCGTGGGTCATGAACGGATCTTCCTGTTGAGGCGTTTGGCTGCGCGGGTGAGATACTCGGGTGCGCTGAGCCTGGCTGCGATTGCAACAAGGAGAGTCGCCCGTTTCACCCAATTACACTGTTGTCATCATAACGCGAAATGGGGAAAGTGCAAAACGGGGTGATACGATAGTCAGGAATTCTTAAGTCGTTGCGCGCTTCTGCCCGGTCTGTCCAAGAAGCGTCTGCACATTTGCCAGGTGGATACGCCGGCAATGGAGCGAATTGCGGTCAGCAGGCAAGAGGGAATCGGCGACGCTCGCGCTTGTTTCCGCCTCATCCCCTCGTTGCGCCAGGGCAGGCACAACCCGGCGCAAGCTGTGCAAATAGGCTACATCGTTGGCAAGCCGGCGCATGACTTCGGCTCGCTCGCCGGCCTGAAGGCCGGTCTGTGGAATATAAAGCTGTATCTGGCGCTCTTTGACCAGGCGGGCCAGCAAACGCAACGTATCGAGTTCTTCGCTGCCGTCGGAGGCCGGGGCGAGTTGGGGCAGGGTTGCATCGCTGCCAAACTGTCCGCCACAGAGGATGCCCAGCGCAGGCAAGTGGACGATATTGCCCGACCGCTGCGAATAAATATCCAGCAGATGCTCGCCGATGCGAATGTGGGCCACGCCGCCCGCCGTCGTCTGCACTTGTGGCAGACCCGTTTCTTGTGGGGGGCCGGTGAAGAGTGCCGCAGTCTGTTCTGGCAGCCGGAAGCGCTGGCGAGCATCAGCCGGCGGGTCAATGAGGAGGAGTTGGTCGCCAGAGCCGGTGGCGAGAACGGCCAGCGGGGGGCGCCCCAGCACAAACAGGGTGTTGGCCGGGGGATCCCCCGCACTGTACAACTCAAGGTGCTCGTAGAGCTGAAGGATCCGCGCCGGCGTAGCAGTTGGATCGGTCAGGACGATGTTACCGTTCATCGTTCCTCGACTCGCTGGCGGCCAACGGCCCGGGGTCGCTTACGCCCAGTTCAACCAGCACCGGCGCAAGCTCCGCCGGCAGATCGGCGATGACCACACGACCATCGGGCAGAATGTAGATCTCGGTCTCGGTAGGCATAGCAGGCCAGCCGGCGCTCTCGGCTACAGAGGCATCTATCTCAGCGGTGGCTGGTGGTGATGTGGGTATCGCTTTCCTGCTCATAGTATTCGCCTGTGCGCTGCTCCACTTCTACTTGGCCCAACTGCTCCAACAGTGCGCTGATACTCTCGCACGCACTGCCTTTTACACCCTTGATGGTGTACTCGACTCGTCCATCCGGCAGAATCGTGATTTCGATCTCTTGCAGTTGCATAGATAGCTCCTATTGAGGAGTGGAGAGTAGGGGATAGAGAAGTAGACGACAGGGCGCTCTTATCCCCACCTCCGTACTGTCATGCGGATCACGTTGTCTTTGCCGGTGCTCTCTTCCACCAGATTGAAGCCCGCCTTTTCAGTTTCGGCGAGCACCTTGTGGTAGGCGTAGCGCTGTTGCACCGGCGCCATGATCGTGCGGACCTGCGCCATCTGCATGTCATCGCCGATGATCTCATAGGCGCCTTCTCGACCCTCACGCAGACCAAAGGTGGCGCGCCGCTCGTTCACCAGGATCGGCACCTGGCCGCGAAAGCCGCCAAAGGGGTGGACATAGTGCGCCTGCTCCTGATAGGAGATCTTCAGGTCATCCAGCGCCCGTTTGATCAGCGCCAGGTCGCGCAATTCGGTCTTGATCTGGACAAACTTGGACATAGGTGAGCTTTCCTTTCAGGCAGACGTTTACGCTGCCCGGATGCCAAAATGTTCCCAGAGGAGCAAGCTGTATTCTGTCTCGGCGATGGGATGCGTACGCTTCTCTCCGCGTTCGGTGACGGTCAATGCGGCAGGCGAGAGCGTGATCCGCCCGGTGGGTGTGGCAATGGTACAGACCGCCCGCTGGGTAAAGTGCGATGCCGGCGAGTGCGAATGATAGTGACACATTTCCGCGTATTCGGCAAGTTGGCGCGGCTCCGTCGTAAAGGCGTATTGGGCGAGCCAGCCATCCTCCCCAGAACGCTGCAACTCGTATCCGCCCGGCACACCATTGCGCTGGATGACTCGATAACGCCCGCTCACATCTTCGACCTCGCCCGCCGGCAAGGGAATGGGCTGCCGCGCCGAGTCGCCAAAACCGACATCGACCAGGTAATCCCGGTCCAGACGGACCATGAGCGCCATGTGGTCAAATTCGGGTCCAAACTCCTGCGTGCTGCCGTTGTAGACGCGTGCAGAAATGCGGGTTACTTGGTAACCGAGGTGTCTCAACAGCCAGGCAAAGGCCCCGTTCAACTCATAACAGTAGCCCCCGCGCCGCCCATGGACAACTTTCTCGACCAATCGCTGTTCGTCAAGCACGATCGGCTCACGCCAGATCACCGAGAGATTCTCAAACGGGATGTTCAGCAGATGCGCCTGTTGCAGACCGGCCAGCAGTTCGTAACCGGGGCTGGCCGCCGGACCGACCCCCAACCGGCCAAGATACGAATTCGTGTTCATACGCTTTGTGTATGATCGTCGAGATGCCCTCTGACCAGTTCGGCAACCAGGTAGGCCGTGCTTTGCTGGCCTGCCGGCACAGCGCGCATGTAGTTCTTGGTCAGGCCCAAAGCCAGTTTGCGTTCGGGGTCGGCAAAGCCAATCGACCCGCCGTTGCCCGCATGGCCGAACGCCCCGTCAGATCGACCTATGGTGGCATGGCCGCCCTTGTCCACATCGCCGCCAAGAAAATAGCCCAGCCCTTTGCGAATCGGCCCGCCCAACACCTTGTCGTTGGCGTCGGTCTGAAGCGCACGGATCAGCTCGACTCGCTCCGGCGACAAGATGCGGGCGCCATCCAGCGCGCCAAAACCGGCCAGCATGGCATAGTGGCGGGCGATGGCGCGAGCGGTCATGATGCCGCCACCCCCGGGGATCGACGCCCGGCGGAAGTCGGGGCGATTGACGACTTCGGCGGTTGTCACATGAGGAGGCGCAACGCGGCGGTTCAACCCACTGGCGCTCAAGGTGTTCTCCAGATGTTGCGGGTCCTGGCGTAGCGGGGCCACACGTGGCTCCACCGCATCGGGGATGCCAAGATAGAAATCGGTGATCCCCAGCGGCCGGCAAAGTTCATCCTGGGCAAACTGGGCCAGCGACCGGCCGCTGACTCGCTGCACGATCTCGCCGAGGATCCAGCCAAAGGTCCAGGCGTGATAGCCCGTCTTTGTGCCGGGTTCCCACAGCGGTTCGTGGGCGGCGATGGCGGCGCACATGGCATCCCAATCGGTCATCATTTCGGGCGTCACACCGTCCGGCATCTGGGGGATGCCGGCGCTGTGGGTGAGGGCGTGACGCACGGTAACGGACTCCTTACCGTTTGCGCCAAACTCGGGCCAGTAGGTTGCCACCGGTGTGTCATAATCGAGCAGACCCCGGTCCGCCAGAATGTGGATGCAGGTGGCAACAAATCCCTTGGTGGTTGACCACGAAGTAAAGAGGGTGTCGCCGTCTACCTTACGGCCTGTGGCCTCATCCGCAACTCCGGCCCAGGCATCGACGACTTGCTCGCCACCTATGTAGACTGCGACCTGGAGGCCGATTTCCTCACCCGACGCCACTCGCTCGTCGAGCAAGTGTTGGACCCGCTCATTCAACCCGTTTGTCATCGCCAGGACTCCGCACTGATGATTGGCTGTGGCTTGCGTGATACGTTATGAAGATATTCGACAAGGCGAATCATACGAAAAAGCCTCGTCCTGTTCATGATACCATAGATGCGCTACAGTTGAGAATTACCCCTGATACGCCCGGTCCAGCACCTCCATCGTATGCCAGATCGGCAGCGGCTTACCCAGCGCCTGGAGGTGGGTCTGGATCTGCGTCATACAGCCGATGTTGCCGGTGACGACAGCCTGGGCGCCCGTCGTGAGGATAGTGCGCGCCTTGCGTTCGCCGATCTGCCGAGCCAGGTCGGGCTGTTCCAAATTGTAAGTGCCAGCCGAGCCGCAACAGAGTTCGCCCTCTGGAATCTCCACCAGCCGGACGTTGGGGATCGTGCGCAACAGCGCCCGCGGTTGGGCTGTTATCCGTTGCGCATGAGCCAGGTGGCAGGCGGGCGGGGTAATCAAACCAAGCTCGTGCAAGAATACGGTGACATCCTTTACAGTCTTGGCAAAGGCTCTGGCCCGCTCTTCCTCCGGCTCGCCGGCAAAGAGCAGCCCGTATTCATGGATGCCCGACCCGCAACCCGCCGCGTTGGTCAGGATCGCATCTACATCGCTTGGGAAAGCGCCCAGGTTGCGGCGGGCCAACAGCCGGGCCTGGCGCGCCTCGCCTGTGTGCATGGCGAGCGAACCGCAACAGCCCTGCCCGCGCGGGATCACTACCTCGACCCCGTTTTGGGCCAACACGCGCAGCGTCGCCCAGTTGATCGACGGCGCTAACACCTGCTGGACACAGCCAGCCAACAGCGCCACCCGCGCCCGCCGCTGGCCCACGGCAGCGTAGACCTCCGGCAGCGGCTGGGCGGCGGGCAACGCATCGGGCAGCAGGTCAAGCATAGCGGCAAAGGGCCGGGGCAAGAGCCGCTTGAACGGCTGCGCCAGCCGTCCCATCGCAGCGGCCAGACGGAAGCGCCCCGGATAAGGCAGCGTCTCGCGCACAAGCAGGCGGGTGATACGGTCCAGCGGCGCCCGTGTTCGTTTTTCTTCGGCGCGCGCTCGAAACGGCGCCAACAACTCGCCGTACTCCACGCCGGAAGGACAGGCCGTTACACAGGCCATACAGCCCAGACAGCGGTCGATGTACGGCAGCATATTTTCTAACGGCAGGGCCCCTTCAAGATTCTCCTTCATGAGAAAAATCCGGCCACGCGGCGAGTCCATCTCCTCTTCCAGCACCTTGTAGGTGGGGCAGGCAGAGAGACAGAAACCACAGTGGACACAAGTCTCTACGGCGTGTGCCATAGCCGGGGCTTGGGGGCCGAGGGTATCGATGGGAATAGCGTGTTGCATAATTTTTGGTAAAAATTAGTAATAAGTAATCGGTAAGTGGTGATTGTGCGAGCGTCGATGGCGTATGTGCCATTTACAATTACAACTGACCTGTTACCGATTTATCGTTTCACAGCCCCAGAAACTTACCACCGGGATCAAGCGCCTGTTTGACCCGTCTGGCAAATTCCTGGCCGTTCTGGGCGCCGATGCGCGGGTCAGCAACTGCGCCGCGCAGCACCAGGCCGGAAAGCCCGAGCGATGCCAGCAGGTTATCGAGATCAGCCACTGGGGCAGGCGAGGCGATCCACGTCAGGTTGCCACCGACGCCATACCGGCGGATCGTAGGGGATGTGGCCAAACGCTCATCCAAGAGGCCTAGCTTTCCCGGCGTCGTGGGGACCTTCACCAGCGACCATCCGGCCGGCGCCCAGGCGAATTCTCGCACAGTGCTCCAGGCGTCGGCTTCGGCGGGTCCGCTCAATTCAGCACCCACACCCAGCACGGCGCGTACCTGGGCGATGCGCTGGGGCAAGACCGCTTCCCATCCGCCCAGCCGCACCCAGAGCGTGTATTTGTCCGGCGTCACCGCGATGTCGAGCGCGTCGATGTCGAGCCGGGCATTGGCAATCTGTTGCATCGCAGCCAGCGCCGTCTGCAACGTAGGATAATCGGCCCGGAGCGAGGCGTAGCTCTGCGGGCGGGGAAAGACCTTAAAGCTCACTTCGACGAGCACCCCCAGCCGGCCCAAGCTGCCGACCATGAGTTTGGGCAGGTCAAACCCGGCGGCGTTTTTGACCACCTTGCCACCCCCACGCACCTCGCGTCCCTGCCCATCGATAAAGCGGACGCCGATGAGAAAGTCGCGCACGCCGCCGTAGCGATAGCGGCCCGACCCGCTCAACCCGGCGGCCACCGTTCCCCCCAAGGTTGCGCCCGCATCCACCAGCAGGGGGTCGAAGGGGAGATATTGCCCATTCTCGGCCAGCGCAGCCTGCACTTCGGCCACAGGTGTTCCCGCCCGCGCCGTGATCGTGTACTCGCCCGGCTCGTATTCGAGGATGCCGGTGAGACCGCGCAGGTCGAGGAGGGTGGCGGCCTCACGGGCTGCGCTCAGTGCCGGTTTGCTCCCCCCGCCACGGGGCAGGAGATAGCCGGTAGAGCGGAGCATCTGCTGTATATGAGCAATGGATTGAGCTTCTAGGTCAGACACAGCTTACGCCATTTCATTTTCGAGAATCTGTTGATCAATTTCT
>QEUW01000387.1 GCA_003577005.1 Chloroflexota bacterium
ACCTGGCGCAGCCGGTGGCCAAGCCAGAAATGGCCCTGTTCGATGCCAGGGACCGGCGTCTCGGCGGTCTGGCAGGGACGCTTGACGCCCAACTGTTCGCACGCCTTGTCCACCGTCGTCTCGGCCATGAGGCGAAAGGTGGTCCACTTGCCGCCGGTGATGGTGAGAAGGCCGGCCACACCGTCGCGCTGGCGGTGGTCGAGCAGAGTGAGGGCGCGCGTCACATCACGGCTCTCGCCTTGAAAACCCTCCTGGTAGAGCGGGCGTACCCCGGCCCAGGCGCGCAGCACCCGCGCCCGGCTTAGCCCCGGCACCAGTTTTTCGCCCTCGTCGAGCATCAACTGTACCTCCCACCGCTCGATGCGTAGATGCTCCGGGTCGGCCACTCGTTCATCGGTCGTGCCGATGACCGCCACGGTCTGGATCGGCACCAGGATGTCACCGTCGGCGGGCATCTTGCAGCGGTTGATGACAGTGTTGACGATGCGGTGATTCAGCGCCAGCATCGTTCCCTTGCCGGGAATCACGTTGACTGAAATGCTGGCCAGCCCTGCCACCTTGCCGGCCCAGGCGCCCGAGGCATTGATAACCAGGTCGGCGTGGATCACAAGCTCTTCGCCGGAAGCCACGTTGCGGACTCGCGCACCGGTTACCCGGCGGTCGCCCTCGCCGCCGGTGGTCAGCAGGTCGATCACCTCGTGGTAGACGAAGATTTGTGCGCCAGCCCGGCGCGCTGCCTCCGCCGTGGCGTGGGTAGCGAGAAAGCTGTCGGCGGCGGCATCGGGCACCTCGAAGACACGGCTGATGCGGGGGTTGAGCAGCGGCTCGCGGCGCAACGCCTCGGCCACCGCGATTTCGGTGCAGGGTACGCCGCACTGGTCGCAAGCGGCTTTGAAGCGGTCGGGATAGTCGCCCTCATCTTCGGGTGTGACGACAAAGAAACCGCCGGTCTCTTCGATGCAGTGGGTGTGCGTACGGCGCAGGACGCGGTTTTCGTGGATGCACTCGACCGCGCTCTGCGGGTCCTTGACGACATAGCGAGCGCCGCTGTGGAGCAGGCCGTGGTAGCGACCGGTGGTGCCGTGGGTGAGGTCGCGCCTTTCGACGAGGATGACCTTGAAGCCGCGCAACGCCGCATCCCAGGCCACGCCGGCGCCGGTCGAGCCGCCGCCGATGATGAGGAGTTCGGTGGTGAAGTGGGTCATACGCCTATCCCCGCGCCCACAGGATGCGCTCATCGATGCGCCGGTGGAGTCGATAGACAACTCGCTGATAACCGAGGTGCGGCCACGCCCGCGACGAGAGCGGATTGGCCGTCCGCCAATCAGTCAAGCACCACTGATAACCCTGTTGATACAAGTTTTTGAGGGCGTGTTGGGCCAGTGCGCGGCTGGCTCCCTGCCCACGCCATGCTGGCTCTGTCGCCGCAGCCGCCAGTTCGGCGCACTGGTTCGGAACAAAGAGATCATACGCTTGCGGTTCGGCCGGATAGTAGACCTGAAACGCAATCACCTGGCCATCTACTTCCGCCAGCCACAGCATGGCGTCTTCATCGTCGAGTACACTGCCATACATGGCCGGTCGGGCGGCGCCAATTTCGGCGGGAACCGGCGCCCAGACCGGCGCCTGCACCTGATATTCGGCAGTCAGCGGCGCCATCGCAGCGAACCGCTCGCGATCCGCAGGGCCGGCACTGCGGACAGTCATCCTACCGCTCTCTCCAGTTGGGCTGCCATCCGCCAACTCAATTGGGCGTAACCCGTAGGCTTGCTGCTGGCCAAACCCTAAAGAGTACCAGGCCGCCAGCAGTTCCTGGTCATCGGCAGCTGCCATTACATAGTGGTCAAAACAGCCATACGCCAGCCAACTCGGCGCGGCTGCCGCATAGAGCTCCTGGTAGAGGTCACAACTGACCCCTTTCGCGAGGGCATGACCGGCAGAGCGAACCCAGGCTGTCCGCCCCAAAAGCTGGTCGAACAACTTGTCGGCAAAGAGATAGCCGATCAGTTGCTCTCCCGCGAGGATCGCCGCTCCGCTGGCCCACGGTTGTTGCCAGGCAGCACGAACTGCCTTCAGCGCTTCGGCCGGGTCTTCCAGGCGAACTGGCAAAGCTGGACATCGTTGCCTGTCTCGCTGGTGGCGTGCGGCCAGCAAGACCGCTGCATCTGGCAAAAATTTGTCAGCAAATGGTACAAAGTTGTACAACGTTCCCCCTTGTCGTATCGATTGAACCATTCGGCGTAGTTGGCCGGCAGCAAGATTTCTGGTAAATGTGGGGCGTCAGAATTTTTGGTCGAGTCCGTAGTATAGACACGGTGTTTGCAAAAGACAAGTTTGGTCACGCCAACTGCTGTAGTGGTAGCGCCGCGGAATAGCGTAGACGGGGCAGCAGAGTGCGACGCACGGGCCAGAAGCACTCCTGTATGACCATTCAGTTTCTGGCCCGTGCGTCGCACTCCACGGTTTCCCGCGGCGCTGCCGCTGTAGACACGGTGGCCACGATTCAAGCTGTGCAAAATTCAGGCTTACCGTGGAGCTGTAGGATGCTTATTTGCGAACTCTATCTCTTTAGGGTTGAATACTTGCATCTGCTTTCTCACTTTGATCGTAAGGAGTCCGCAATGAAAAAGACCGTCCGCGTCGGCATGATTGGCGCCAGCTGGTATGCCGACGGCATGCACCTGCCCAGCCTCAAGAGCCACCCGAATGTTGAAGTGGTCGCCATTTGTAGCTTGCGCCGCGAACGGGCCGCAGCAATGGCCGGAAAGTACGCCATTCCCCAGGTCTACACCGACCACCGGGCCATGTTTGCACAGGCCAATCTCGACGTCGTAGTCATCGCTGCGCCCGACGACCAGCACTATGCCCTCACGATGGATGCGCTCGACGCCGGTCTGCACGTGATCTGCGAGAAGGAGCTGGCTCTCACCGGCGCTCAGGCCCGTGAGATGGCGGACAAAGCCGAGGCCAAAGGGGTCAAAAACATGACCTTCTTCACCTTCCGCTGGCTGCCGCACACTCAGTATCTGGCCGAGCTGCTCGACGCCGGCTATGTGGGGCGCATCTTTGATTGCCACATCAGCTATGTGAGTGGAGGGGGGCGCGACGGCCAGTACAAATGGCGGCTGGACGGGCAGCGGGGTAACGGCATTCTTGGCGACCTGGGTTCGCACCTGATCGACCTGGCGCGCTGGTATTGCGGCGAGATCACCCGCGTCAGCGCCCACCTGGGGCACTACGTCGAACGACCTGGCGTACCGGCCAACGATTCGGCCATGTTGCTGCTCGAGGCGCAGGGCGGCGCGCAGGTTCACATCCACGCCAGCGCTGTAGCCCACGTGGGCAAAGAGGGTTTGCAGCAGCGCATCGCCATCCACGGCGACCAGGGCACGCTGGAGGCTGATTTCTTTTTTGGCAACTTTAGCGGGTCGGGCGAGATGCAGACCATCCGCGGGGTGCGCCAGGATGAGCGACAGTTCCAGACGCTGCCCATCCCCGGCCACATTTGGGGCGAAGTGGACCGCAACGACCCCATGCAGGTCTTTATTCAGGGGCCGGCTGGCGACCGGTATTTTATCGATGCCATTCTGGGGGATCAGCCGGTAACGCCCAGCTTTCGCGATGGAGCTAGGGTGCAAGAAATTATCGATGCCGCGCTCGAGTCGCACCACACCGGTCGTTGGGTGATTATGGGCTAGACAGCCAGGATCGCAACTAGCGCCACCGCCAGTTGCGGATGAAGTCGTTTTGAAACAGGAAACATCTTTGGTCAGCGCCGCGATAATCAATAGCAATGATGAGCCTGTTGGCTTCACCTGAAGCAAGGCTGGTGGTTTTTGAAATGAGGGTAATGATGTTACGATAACGTCTGCTGAAATCAACACCTTGCCAAGTACAACTCGATCACGCGAATGGATTGGCTGCGGCGACTTCTTCCCACCGTATTGTTGCTGATAATCGTGCTATTGGGCGCCTGGCTCCGCTTTGTTTCCATTGGCGCCAAGACCGTCTGGCTTGATGAGGCGTTTAGTATCTGGATTGCCCACCACACGCTGCCTGATCTCTGGTCGTGGCTGATCCGTATCGACCAGCATCCCCCGCTTTATTACTCGTTGCTTCACTTTTGGCAAGCGCTCTTTGGCGATCTGCAAGGGGCAGTGCGTTCGTTTTCGGCGCTCTGCAGCACGCTGACATTGCCCCTCTTCTATCTGGTAGCAGTGCGTCTGTTGAATAGGTCCACCGCGCTCATTGCCACGCTGGTTCTGGCCCTCTCACCCGTGCATATTCGTTTTGCCCAAGAAGCGCGCATGTATGCGTTTCTCACGCTGGCGGTGGCGGTGGCGCTCTGGTGTCTAGTGCATATCCTGTGTGACGAAGAGCGCCGCCCGCTGCGCAAATGGTGGCTAGGGCTTGCCGCGGCGCAGGCAGCGGTCATGCTGACCCATAACACGGCTACGGTCTTCTTCCCGCTGGCGTTGAACCTGGGCGTCGGTGGGGCGCTCTTGTGGAAGTACTGGCAGGGAGGCGTCTCCTCGTGGCCAGCGCTCAATGACAGCGTCTTCGAGCGGCGCTGGGTGCGGGGGCAGGCGCTGGCGTTCATTCTCTGGCTGCCCTGGTCGGTTCCCTTTGTCATCCAGGCGGTGGGGGTGGACCGCAAGTTCTGGCTCCCGCCCCCCACAGTTGAGACAGTGTGGCAGGTGTTGCACAACTTCAATGTCGCCTTTGTGCCCGACTGGGTTCCGCTTTTTCCCGCGTGGGATCTGCTGTACTGGTTGCTGGCGGTGCTGGGGGTGATCTCCTTGCGGCGGACACCGGCGCGCGGCCTGTTATTGCTCACACTCTGGCTGGCGCCGCTGGTGGGCGAATTGCTCGTCAGCCTGCGCCGGCCCATCTTTTACGAACGGACGATCCTCTGGGTTACGCTGCCCTACTATCTGCTGTTGGCGGTGGGCATTCGCTGGTTGGGCAGCGCCGAGAAGGAGCGATACCTCTGGTTGCGGCGAGCGGTGCAAACGCTGGTGGTGGCGCTCATCATTGTGTTGAGCACTACCGGGTTGACCGGCTACTTTTTCTTTTTCGAGAAAGAAGAATGGAACAAGGCTGCTGCCTACGTGGCTGAACAGGCAGCCCCGGGTGATGTCGTTGTCTTTAACGCCACCTGGGTGCAACTACCCTTTGACTATTATTTTCGCCATTACAACACAGGAACCGAACTGCGCGGCCTCCCGGTCGACCTCTTCGAGCGCGGCGAGCTGGAGCCGCAGATGACCGAAGAGGACCTTCCCCAGTTGCGTTCGTTGGCCGACGAGCATCGGCGTATTTGGCTCGTCTATTCGCACGATTGGTACACCGACCCGCAGCAGATCATCCCGCGCGAGTTCAGCCGCCTCATGCGCCGCACCGACCAACGCCAGTTCGCCGGCCTGCAGGTGATGCGTTTCGAGAGCCGATGAGGGGTGCGAAAAGCAAGGTTCACAGAGCACACGGAGGAGACACAGAGAGCGCAGAGAGAACACCGAGAAAAAGCTCTGTGCGCTCCGTGGCTTCTCGGCGTTCTCTGTGTTCCTGCTTTTGTTGCTGTGAAAATCCATGTACGATTTTCATTGGTGTCGGTGACCGCAGGTCATAACGCCTGTTGTGTTACTTCGAACAAAGGAGATGCTCATGCGCACAAATGGTTCCGACAGGATCGATGATAAGCTTGCCATCGAGGGGGGCACACCGGTGATCGACCGGCCGCTCAACCGCTACAAAGGCGCCGCCGCCATCGGTGAAGAAGAGAAGCAGGCTGTGCTGGAGGTGCTGGAGAGCCAGTCGCTCTTCCGTTACTACGGGCCCAATCTGTTGTCAAAGGTCGCTACTTTTGAGCAGAATTTTGCCCGCTTTACCGGCGCACAACATGCTGTGGCCGCCGCCAATGGCACCGCTGCTCTAAGGCTGGGTCTGGCTGCATTGGGTGTCGGCCCCGGCGATGAGGTCATCGTGCCTGCCGTGACCTTTATCGCCTCGGTGGGCGCAATTGTCGCCAGCCGGGCGCGGCCCGTCTTTGCCGAAGTGGACGAATCGCTACAACTCGACCCGGCGGACCTGCCCAACCGCCTCAGCCCGCGCACCAAGGCGATCATGCCGGTTCACCTGGGCGGCGTGGCTGTGGAGATGGATGGGGTGCTCGACTTCGCCCGCCGGCACGATCTCAAGGTGATCGAGGATACGGCGCAATCGTGCGGCAGCGTCTACAAAGGCAAACAGTTGGGGACGTGGGGCGATGTGGGCTGTTTCAGCTTTCAACTGGAGAAGAATATCACCAGCGGCGAGGGCGGCATTCTGGTCACCGACGACCCCGAACTCTTTCGCCGGGCGGTCATCTATTCGGACCAGGGCGGCCAGTTCTGGACCTCGCACGCCGGCGTGCGCGACACGGTGGGCGGCCAGCCTATCATCGGCGAGAATCTGCGTATGAATGAGATCGCCGGCGCCATCCTCGATTGCCAGCTTGCCAAACTCGATGAGATCCTCAACCGCATCGAGCGCAACACGAGCATCGTGCGCACCGCAGTGGGCGAGATCGAGGGGATTCAACTGCGACCTTACAATCCAGCTCGCGACCGCCACGCGCTGGGTGTGGTCTTTTATCTGCCAACCCCAGAAAAGGCCGACCAGATTGGCGCAGCGCTGCGCGCCGAAGGCGTGCCGGCCGGCCAGGTCTACGGCGGCCAGCCGGTCTACGCGGCACCGCAGATCCTCAACCAGTGGACGATCACCCGTGGCTGCCCGTTCGACTGCCCCAGCTACTTCCCCGAACCGATCCGCTACCAGATGGGCATGTGCCCGCGCAGCGAGGATCTGCTCGCCCGCGGGGTGAGCATCAGCATCGGCCCCTTCTACGAGGAGGAAGACCTGGACGACATCATCACCGCGGTGCAGAAGGTGGCGCATTATCTGCTATAGTTTGCATGACCAGCGCTTTGCCGGCCCTTTCCCAGAATGCTTATCGAGGTGGGGGACTGCCAGGGGTGCGACGCAC
>QEUW01000388.1 GCA_003577005.1 Chloroflexota bacterium
GCGCACATTCCATTCCAGATGGTCGGCTTCTTGCGCAGTGGCCCCATGCTGCCGGGCGGCGCTAATCCAACGACCCAACAGATATTCGGCGCGTGTGGCAAGCAGCGTGTCCAGGTCGCCCAGGGTCTGGAGCAGGTGCGCCGCCTGCGTGTTGAACTGGTCTAGGCTACTTGCCTGATAGGCTTCGACCATGCGCGTGTGCGTGACTTCCGCCAGCAGCGTGAGGCAGGTAGCCGTCAGATCGACAAGGTCGCGGCGATAGCCGTTCGCCGTGCCTGCCTCATCCGCGCACGCCAGCAGCAGCCCCCACGCCTCGACGAGCTGCGGTGTCTGCGCCAGCGCGCCGTCCAGCGCCCGCCAGCCGCGGGTCGGGTCGAGGCTGGGCCGCATACATATCACCGAAGGCGGCAGACCGTGGATGCCTACAGCGCGGTCATAGACAGTGGCAAGCAGCAGTTGCCAGGCGGCAGTGGCCTGCGTCAAGCGTTGGCCGTAGCGCCGCGCCGCGTAGTCTTCGATCCAGCGAGTCAGATCGACCGGCTGGTGATGCCAGGCCATCTCGGTCAGCAGCTCATACTGCACCGGATTGTTTTCGATGGCCTCGGTGCTGATGCCAATCCCGGCCAGCTTGCCAGCCTGCGGGCTGGCGAGGGCTGCAGGCGGCGCAGCGGCGACGGTGGGCATGCGCCCATAGAGACCGGGCCGTCCGCCAAAGCTATGTAGCATGCACCAGATCCAGGGTTTGCCGTGATACGCTTCCGTCTGCTGCCAATAGGGGTACTGTTCGGCAAAGAGGTCGAGTAGGATCATGCGGTCGTCGGGGACAGCGTCTAGAAACGAGCGTATCTGCTCCGGCCCCCAGAACTTCTGCTCATAGTAAAAGGGCCAGCCCTGCAGCACCCAGACCGCCTGCGCATCGGCGCTCGCCATGCCCTGATAGATGGCGCGGGCGAGCGCAGCCAGGAAGACCGGGTCGTCGCTGGCCGGCGTCATCTCGATAAAGGTGTCCGCGGCATAGAGATGGTCGCTGCCGAACTGGCGTGTCTGTTCTTCGATAAACAGCCGGCCGATCCGCTCAAACAGCGGATCCAAGGGGTCGAGAACGTAAGTGGGCGGGAAGCCGGCCCAACTGCTCAGCGGGTGAATCCGACTTTCTGGAAAGTGGCGGGCGAGCGCAGACGGGACATGCCCGGTAAACCCTTGCAGGATAGGGGTCATGCCCAAAGCGCGCTGGCGAGCAACAATCTTCTGTTGGAGTGCGACCTGATCGTCGCACCAGGTCGCGGGCAGCGGCCCGCCCCAGCCGTCGATGCAGCCCATCCAGCCAAAGGGCAGAAAGGCTGGGCCAACGAGGAAGGCGTCAATCTCATCGTCGCGCAGCCCTAACTGGCGGTAGACCGTGCGCCAGATCGCCTCCTGGCCCGTGACGGAGAGCGGTGCATTGATGCCGTTCAACGCCATCCAGTCAATCTCGCGCTCCCAGCGCGCCCAATCCCAGAAGGCCAACGAGTAGCTGAAGGTACAATAATTGAAGTAGTAGCGATAGCGATAGGGCGTCACCTTCCGCAGCCGCTCGACTTGCGGGAACGGGTCGGGCAGGGCGAGTTGGACACCCTCCCACGCAATCTGGCATTGACAGGCATATTTCAGAAACCAGTTGAGTGCGCTGGCTTGGGCAACCCCGCTGGAGCCACGCAGCACTACTTTGTTGCCCGTTTTGTCGCCTGCGCTCTCAACCTCAAAAACATCGTGCCCATCTTCGGCGGCAATCGATTCGAGCACAAAGTGCGCCGCGTGCTCCGGCAGCCAGCGCTGCAGGATATCGGAGACCGGCGTTGTCACCGTGGCGCTTGAGGTGCGTTGTGCCTTGTCCATAGCGTTGCCTTCCACCTGGCGTATGGGGAGGTTGGATGTCGGACCTGCCGTTACAAGTGACGCAAACGATAGCGGTACTCGGCCAGAAGCTGCTGGTTGAGCGAGTCGCCGCCGGGTACATTGCCACTGCATAAGATCGGCAGGGGGTGGCCTAGGGCAGATCAGGCCGAGGCCGTGGCATAGACCAGCGACTGTACGATTGCGGCCCCCAGGATTGTCGAGAGGGCGCAGATGGGGGTCTCGACACCCGGCAGATGCAGCGAGGCATCGCCCACCGGGCCTGGGTTGTCGAGTACCAGATCGGCTACGTCGCACAGCCGCAGGCCAGACGGATGGCGCACCAGGGCCATCAGCTAGGCGAGGGCTGCATGTAGGAACTGATGCCCGCCAATGGCGAAGACCGGGCGCTGCTGCGCCGAGGCGACCACATCTCAATGGGTACCTGGTAACGGTCGCTGCGGTAGCGCGACTCGCCATACTCGATCGGCTCGTTATGCTGGTTGTAGGCCGTGCGGGCGACGACTAGCAGCGGCGTCGTACGTGTGATGCCCAGCATTTGTGCTTCTTCGCCGGTGGGCGTGACGGCGCTGAGGACACCGCGCGCCACGGTGAGCGCCACGCCATAACGCCGCTCCAGGATCTCGTATAGCGACTGGCGAGAGAAATCTTCGTCGGCCAGTCCAGGGAAGGCAAGCGCATAGAGATTGACGGCCTCGATGGTCATCGGGGTATGATCGGCAAAGCGCACCCGCCGGATATGTACGACTGGGCTGTTCTCGGCAATCTGCAGCGCCTGGGCCACGTCTCGACTGGCAGGTCGTACGTCACATTCAAGCACCTTGGAGTGAACGGCCAGACCACGCCGGCCCATGTCTTCACTGAAACTGGTCAGCCCGCTCATGTTCTTCTCGAGCCGTGCGCTGGCGACAAAGGTGCCGCGACCCACATGACGCTCAACCAAGCCATCGGCGGCCAAGCGGCTCACAGCTTGGCGCGCCGTCACAAAGCTGACGCCAAACTCTTGCGCTAGGTCACGGTCCGAAGGCAGACGCTCTCCGGGCTGCATCGAGCGGATGCGGTCGCGCAAAATCGCCTCAATCTGCTCGTAGAGCGGAACACGTTTGTGGGGCATTTCTATATGTATACTCACACCGAGTGGAGGTAATATCATCCGCCGAGAATTGATATATATCATTGAGGATACTATTCCCAGGGTAGATTGTCAACGGCGAATTTCTGCTCAGAACAGAAGCTCGAGAGCGCCCGTCGGCAGAGTGGAGCTCGCTTGTCAAGCTCATGACGCCGCTGAAGGGCGCTTGCTTCAGACGGTCGGGCACTGGAGAACATGCGCGTCTGTGGTGTCTCAGCGTAGCCTCCTCCCCAGAAAGCGCTGGGCGCGTTTTAGATTTGCGACAAAGGGGTAAGTTCGGGCGCGAGTAGGGGATACACTGAAATGGACAAGCGCCCCAAAAGAGGTCAACTGACGCAAGCGGCCGAAGAACTGATTGAGCAGTTGCTGGATTGGGATGAGCAGAACCGGACATCCAACCTGACCCAGATGGAGGGTGGGGTGCTGGCGCTGCGCCAGCACCTGAGGCAGGAGATGGTCAGTGCCGTGCAACGGCCGCCTTTACTCGCCGGCGTAATCGGTGCGAAACGCTGCTCTATCAAGGTCAGGCGGAGCTATCACTGATGCACTGGACCAGGCAGCCAGGCCAGGTGTCACACCGCTAGGGGTCGAGAGCTTGGCTCGCGAAGTGACCTATCTCCACACTCACCAGCGCCGTATAGACTACCTTCACCAAAGCAAAAAACACTTGACAGATATCCTACAAGTTGCTATGATAAGAGCCATCTTCCTGTTTTCCAGATGCATGCCCAATTGCGTTCACTTCTATCGATGCGCTTGTCTGCGTACCGCCTTGCCTATGAACAAATCGTTGCCATCGTTAGCACGTCCATCGCTTCTCAGCCGGGCCGTTCAGGACGCGCTCCGAGCCTACATCCTGGATAATAATCTCCAGGCCGAAGACCCTTTGCCTGCCGAAGGTGAACTTGCCCGCCAGTTGGGCGTGAGCCGCAACTCGGTGCGTGAGGCGGTCAAAGCGTTAGAATCGCTCGGCGTGCTGGAGACCCGGCGCGGCAGCGGCATCTTTGTGCGCGATTTTTCCTTTGAACCTCTGCTGAACAACCTGCAATACGGCCTGTTGTTCGATCTCGAGGATCTGGGCGAACTCCTCGAGGTCCGCCGCGTGTTGGAGGTCGGCATGATTGGGCAGATCCTCCCGCTTGTCACTCCGGCGCAGCTAGCGACGCTTCACAGTATCCTGGAGCAAATGCGGATGCGCGCCGAGGGGGGTGAGCCGTTTCCTGAGGAGGATCGGCTGTTTCACCAGACGCTTTTTGAGAATTTGGGCAACCAGATCCTGCTGAGATTACTCGATATATTCTGGCTGGCGTTCCACAAGGCCATTGAGCAAAAGGCGTTGTCCGACTGGGATAGCAACCCGCTGCAAACCTACCGGAATCACGCGGCCATCGTCGCCGCCATCGAGGAGAGCAATCCAGCCCTGGTGCGCAGCGCGCTGGAGCAACACTATGGCGGCATTGTGCAACGGCTCTCACATGCCAAACAGCGCCTAGAGGCTCAACGGACACAACAATCAGCCTTATCCTGCTAGCCAGCGATAGGCGCTTTCTCTCCAACATAGCGTTTGCAGAGCTTTGGTAACCATCTGCAAACCTCTGATGTGTTCTTTAGAAAAGCTCAGCCTAAGGAGGAGATGATGAACCTTGTCCGAAAACTCAGTCGACGCGATCTGCTAAAGGGATTGGGGGCTACGGCATCGACCGCCTTGCTCGCCGCGTGCACCACGCCAACTGCAACCGATCAGGCGGCTGGCCCCGGCGCATCCGCCGAGACGCCAGAAGTCTGGGTCTTCCAGGGGCAGCCGACTTGTCCGGGCGGCGGCAACGACGAAAAGACACAAGCCTTGCGCGACCTCATCCAGGAGGAGACGGGTGTCTTGGTCAACGTGTATATGGTGGCTCCAGGGACGGCGCAGACTGAAAAGCTCAATCTTCTGTTGGCCTCCGGCAGTGAGCCGCTGGATCTCTTTGAGGGAAACTGGCCTGACTTCAAGACCGCCATTATCCCCGTGGACGACCTGCTGGCAGAGTATGGCGAAAACATAGTGCGCATGAATTCGGACTACGCCTGGGCGCGTATGCGTGACGCGGAGGGCAAGACTTGGGGCTACCCGCGGCTGGGCCTGATGGCGCATACCCATTTTTGCTTCTTCCGCACCGATTGGCTAGCCGAGGCCGGGCTGGAGATGCCAACCATGTGGGACCAGATGGAAGAGACGATCGTGGCCTTCCGCGATCTCCATCCGGAATCAGTGGTAGCCGCGGACGGTCGCAACAACCTGATGATGAATACGCTGGGGGCCTTTGTGCCCGATGGGAACTCCAACTGGCTCGACGGCGACGGGATGCTCAAGCCGGTCGAACTTCATCCCGGCTATCGGGAATGGGTCGCCAAGATGAACGAGTGGTGGCAGCTTGGCTATTTCCAACAGGAGACCTTTGCCAACCCCGACTTCCGCGCCATGCTGAATACGCTGACGATCGGCACTTGGCTCGGCTGGTATTCGCGCATTACGATTTGGTGGGAGCAGATCCGCCTGGACGCGGGCTACACGGATATCGACTATGGCTTCCCCGAGACCATGACGGGACCCGAAGGGTTGGCAAAAACCAATAATGTGGGCGGCAATTCTGCCTATATGATTCCTCGTAAGTCGAAATCTCCCGAGGCGGTGATCCGCTACATTGACTGGTGTTATCGCGGGCTGCCCGACGATGCAACCAATCTGGTGACCGTACGCGCTGGCCTGGAGGGTGTCGATTGGGAATGGGTAGACAAGGCAGCAGGTCAATACCGCATGTTGGTCCCGGCCACGGCAGCGTGTGAAGAGAAATACGCATCAGACTTCTACAATGTAAAAGGGATGGGAACTGAGCCGTATGTGGTTGAGGTGCTTGAAAACGGTCAGCCTGGGCGACAAAGCACACATACGGTGACCTACTATGACAAGTTTGACCTGGGCAAGATGCCGATTGACTTCGACGTGCCCTACGACACGACGCTGATCTCCAGTAACTTCCCCGGCTTAGCCGACTTCCAACGGCTCCTGGACGAGGAGAGCATCAAATTCATTACGGGTGTGCGCCCACTGTCTGAGTGGAGTGATTTCATGGCTCAGGTCGAACGTGCCGGGTTGGACGATTGGAGCCGCCTGTATACCGAACAGTACCGGCTCTACCATCCCGCCTGATCGCCATGACCACACCTTTTTTTGAACAGGCAGACCTCTTTGGCGTCGAAGGCCAGGACGTCCACCGCATCCCTTCCCTGGTCGTGTCGGCACGCGGCACGGTCTTGGCCTTTTGCAACCGGCGCATGGGCAGCGCCGCCGACCACGGCTTTGACAACCATCTGGCGCTGCGCCGCAGCCTCGACGACGGCAAGAGTTGGGAGCCGGTGCAGGTGCTGGTGGCCCAGCCCGGCTGGCAGGCCGCCATTGGCAACGCTGTGGTCGACCACCAGACCGGCGCCATCATGGTGATCTACTCCTATATGCCCACAGTGGGGGGTATCACCGAGCAAGAGATCGTCGAGCAGACGCGCACGCCGCCCGATCATCCTGACGCCGGAACCTACATCCTGCGCAGCACCGACGAGGGCGCGACCTGGCAGGCGGCGCGGCTGGCGCTGGCCCCCAACCGCTGGGGGCTGGTGGGGTCGACGCACGGCAGCGGGCCGGGCATCCAGTTGCGCTACAGCCCCTATGCTGGGCGGTTGGTGATGCCGGCGCGCGTGTGGACGCAGCCGGTCTTCGACCTACGCCGCTTTACGCACAACTGCGTGATCTACAGCGACGACGGCGGGACGACTTGGCAGACGGGCAGGCTGGCGCAGGCGGGGACGGGCGAAGGCGCGCTGGTCGAGACCGTCGGCGGCGCGCTCTATCTCAACTCGCGCACCTATCACCGCACGGGTTGGCGTATGACGGCGCAGAGCTGTGACGGCGGCGAGAGCTTCGCCGGCTTTGGCTGGGACACCGCCCTGAGCGAGCC
>QEUW01000389.1 GCA_003577005.1 Chloroflexota bacterium
CAACTACGCTGCCGATAGCGGCTACTTTATCTTCAACGGCGTGGACAATCCACCGCTGCGGGCCTTGGCCAACGGCGTTGAGGGGGGCAACGGTGTCTACCGCTACGGGGCCAGTGGCTTCCCCACCGAGTCGTTCAATGGCGCCAACTACTGGGTCGATGTGGTCTTCTCCACGTCTGCAAGTACCGCGTCTGGAGGAACGGTAAGTGTCCCGAACGTGGTAGGCCAGCCTCAGGCAACGGCGACATCAATGCTCGTCGCTGCTGGTCTAATTGCAGGAACAATAAGCCAAGCCAGTAGCAATACCATGCCAGCGGGGAGCGTGATTAGCCAAAGTCCTGCAGCTGACAGTAACGTCGAAGCTGGCTCAGCAGTCGACCTGGTTGTCTCTAGCGGGCCTGCATTGGCAACTTTAACGGTTTCCAGGACAGGCAACGGCAGTGGGACGGTGACGAGCACACCAGCCGGTATCGACTGCGGTGCGACCTGTTCGGCAGACTACAACCACAACACGTCGGTAACGCTGACCGCCGCCGCCAGCACGGGTTCGACCTTCAGCGGTTGGAGCGGAGCCTGCACAGGCACGGGTTCGTGTGTCGTGACAATGGATGCGGCGAAGAATGTGACCGCCAACTTCACATTGAACCAGTATACCCTTACGATCCTGAAGGTGGGTAGCGGGACGGTGGCAAGCTCGCCAAGTGGCATCAATTGCGGTTCGGTCTGTGTGGCGACGTTCAACCATAATACGGTTGTAAATCTGACGGCTGTTGGGGCTACCGGGTGGACCTTTGCTGGCTGGCAAGGTGATCTCTCTGGCGCGGCCAGCCCTCAGGCTCTTACGATGGATGGTAACAAGACTGTCACCGCGACATTCTCGGACCTCATTTTTGCTGACGGCTTTGAATCCGGTAACTTCTCTGCGTGGTCATCGTCGACAACGGACGGAGGCGATCTCAGTGTGACCGCGGCTGCCGCACTGGTCGGCGCGCAAGGTATGCGGGCGCAACTCGATGACAACGATTCTATCTATGTCACCGACACAACTCCCAACGCCGAGACGCACTATTGGGCGAGTTTCCACTTTGACCCCAATTCGATCTCGATGAGCAACGGCAATGCTCACTACATTTTCTACGG
Source organism: Chloroflexota bacterium (assembly GCA_003577005.1). The sequence continues at coordinate 1,141 of QEUW01000389.1, forward strand.
TTACTCGGGTAGTTCGACTGTTGTATTGCGGATCGAGTTCCGCCGCTCCTCGAATAATTATCAGATTCGCGCCCAACTGCGCAACAACAGTACAACCTGGACGACGAGCAACTGGTTCACCATCAGCGATGCACCGCACCAGATCGCGATAGATTGGCAGGCGGCAACGTCCTCTGGCGCGGCAAATGGTTTCCTGACCCTCTGGATCGATGGCAACCAGGTTGCCAATCTAACCGGTGTGGCAAACGGCAACCGGCGGATCGACAGCGTCCAGCTAGGTGCAGTTGCAGGCGTAGACAGCGGAACGCGCGGTACATACTACTTTGATGCATTCGAATCACGCCGGAATCTGCCTCAATGATGTACAATAGGGCCAGTAGTCAGAGAACCTATCATTTCAACAGCGACCGTCATCTCGGGCATCTTGCCGGGTTCGGTTACGCGTGATTCAGTGGGCTAATTCAGAAAGGGCGCTGCATCCTACTCTGGAAACCGATGCTTTCAGAGTAGGATGTTTGCGCCCAACAAACAATCAGGATTCTATTGATGTATCCATCTGTCCGCAATACACCTGACATTGGAGTAGCATCACCGGGCAAGCGTGAGAGCTTATCTATACAAATTCGCCGTATACCAGCGACTGTTCTCATATTAGGTTTTACCAGCCTCTTTACCGACATCTCAGCCGAGATGATCACAGCAATACTTCCCCTCTACCTGACGATGCAATTGGGGTTTACCCCGTTCCAGTTTGGTCTTTTTGATGGGATCTACCAAGTCATGGCAGGGATTCTACGGCCGGTTGGTGGTCTACTGGCTGACCGGTGGCGGCGCTACAAAGAGGTGGCAGCCGCTGGTTATGGTCTTTCTGCCTTGTCCAAACTGGGGTTGCTGGTTTCTGGCGTCGTGTGGGCGCCTGTGGTCGCTGCACTTTTCGCTGACCGATTGGGCAAAGGCATACGCACTGCACCGCGCGATGCGCTGATCTCGCTCAGCGTGCCAAAGAGCGAACTGGCCACCGCCTTTGGCATCCATCGCGCCATGGATACTTTTGGGGCGTTGCTAGGGCCACTTGTGGCCTTTGCAATTCTGGGGCTGGCGCCGGGTGCTTTTGATGCAGTTTTTATGGTCAGCCTCCTCTTTGCTATCATCGGCCTGGTCATCATTACCCTCCTGGCGCATAATCCCGATCTGCTTGGACAAACGGCGGCTACGGTCCGCTCGGTGCGGATGACCCTCCGGGCGGCCCTGACGCTGCTGCGAGAAGGGCGTTTTCGCGCAATCGTAGCCGTGGGTGGTATCCTGGCTTTGCTGACGGTGAGCGATCCTTTTCTTTACCTTGTTATGCAGCGCAATACCGATCTCCCTATTCGTTATTTTCCCTTGCTCTTCTCAGGCACCGCTGTGATCTATTTGGTATTGGCTATTCCCGTGGGGCGCCTGGCTGACCGGATTGGTCGTGAGCGTATCTTTCTTGGTGGTTTTGTCTGTCTGGCTCTGGTCTATCTGGGCCTATGGAGCGCGCCAACACAACTCGCAGTGGTCTTTGTCTGTGTCGGGTTGTTAGGCGTCTATTACGCCGCCACAGATGGGGTGCTCATCGCTATGGCCAGTGCGGCAACGGATCCGGCAGTGCGGAGTAGTGGTATTGCGATTCTCACGACGGTTCTTACCCTGGGGCATTTTCTTTCTTCATTGGCTTTTGGCTCGCTTTGGTCCGCCTTAGGCCAACGAGAGACGCTCTTTGGATTTATGGCAGGGTTGTTGGTGGCTATAGGGGTCGCCTGGTTTTGGTTACTGCGGAGGGACGAGTGAACCATCCTTCTGACACGCTCTTGCCACCCGCGGCACGCCTGAAGGTGATAGTTGTAATTATCGTTTTGTGTGCTGTCCTGGGCGCCGGTTATGTGTTGTACGCCAGCCAACGGGTTAAGCTGGTGGTGGGTGAGCAAACAATCCCGGCTGAAGAACTCACCACATTGGATGAGGTACTTACGAGTAGACAGCGTTCACCCGATGAGGACGATGCGCCTGTGGCAGAGCCGCTGGCAAATTCAACTGCAAATATGCTGGCAGGCGAGATGGAGTCGCCAGCTACTCCAGACAACGGCGCCGCTTCTACGTCCGGCACGCAGGCCAACCTGTTGGTTTTTGTCAATCGGTTTGCCGGAGTTGATTACAGTCGCCTGGCCGTAGCAAATGCATTGCAGCCTGACAAACGGGCTCTGGTTGACCTGCGCTGCGCTCGCATGTACATAGCTTCAGGGAGGGGCATCTGCTTACAAGGGACCGGAGAATCGGATCGATCTGAAGGGGTGATTCTGCTCTTTGATGAGCAATTCCGTGAAACAAGGCGCTATTTTCTTATGGGCATTCCGAGTCGGGCGCGGGTCTCACCGGATGGCACGAAAGCCGCCTATACCATCTTTGTTACCGGCCATTCCTACACCGGAGGTGTCGGCACTTTCTCCACCGATACGCGGATCGTAGATATGGAGCGCGACCATCGCGTCTCTTTGGAGGATTTCATTGCATACCGGGACGGTGAGCGTTTCCAGCATATCGATTTCAATTATTGGGGGGTTACCTTCGCCGATGATGCCAATCGCTTCTACGCAACCCTCGGCACGCAAGGCAAGACATATATTGTGGAAGGCAATGTGCAGACACAGCGGATCGAGGTTATCGCTGAAGGGGGTGAATGTCCTTCGCTCTCGTCAGATAACCGCAGTCTGGTGTTCAAGGAGCGTATTGGCGGCGCATTGTCAGCAACGCACTGGCAGCTTGTTCACTACGATTTGGCAACCGGCCAACGGACGCCGCTGAATGAGACGCGTAGCGTTGATGATCAGGTAGAGTGGTTGGATAACGATACAATCATTTATTCGATGCCTGCCGGTGGATCAACGGTGCAACCAGTTACCGAGCTGTGGAAGCTTGATATCACCCCGGGCGCTGAACCCCAACTATACCTGGCGAACGCTGAATCTCCTGCTGTGATCCAGCAAGCCGGCGGTAGCGAGATGGGAAAATTCAGTGGAGGGTAACCACCCCTACCCTTAGCATCCGCCTTTTGTTCTTGAACAAATATCATTTGCGAACGTGAGTTTTTGCCAGATGGGATTTTGATTTTTTTACAATTCAGTATTAGCACTCAGGTTTTGGTGAAATATGATCATCACACAGACTCCTCTACGGATCAGTTTTCTTGGCGGGGGCACTGATTTTCGAGCCTACTTTCGCCAGGAAGCAGGTTGGGTATTGACATCGGCTATCGATAAGTACATTTATGTCACGATCAAGAAGCGTTTTGATCAAAAGATTCGCGTCGGATATTCGCAGACCGAGTTGGTCGACCACATTGATGAATTACACCACGAGCTGGTGCGTGAGTGCCTACGCAAAACAGGGATTACCCGCGGTGTTGAGATATCCACAATGGCCGATATACCGTCAGAAGGCTCAGGTCTGGGTTCGTCTAGCACGGTAACAGTAGGGCTTCTAAATGCCATGTACACCTATATCGGTACACCGGTTGGCCACGAACAACTGGCGAGAGAGGCGTGTGAAATCGAAATCGATGTGCTTGGCAAACCCATTGGTGTACAGGATCAATATATTGCTGCTTACGGAGGACAGCGTTTTATCTGCTTCAACCAAGACGACAGCGTAACAGTCGAGCATCTGAAACTGGAGGACCGACAACGCCGGAAATTGAGCCAGAATCTGCTCCTGTTCTATACCAACATTGCCCGGAAAGCGGAAAGCGTTCTGACAGAACAGGTCCAGAAGATGGACGAGCGGCTGCATGTACTACGAGAAATGAAAAAATTGGCGCTCCAAGCGAAAGCCTGTCTACAGGCTGGTGAGTTTGATGAACTGGGCTGCCTGCTGGATCAAAGCTGGCAGATGAAAAAACAATTGGCCAGTGGCGTCAGTAACACCTTTATCGATGAGATCTATGCCGCAGCCTGTAAAGCAGGGGCATTGGGGGGTAAAATCACCGGGGCCGGCGGTGGCGGCTTTTTGTTGCTCTACTGTCCACTAGAAAAGCAAGAGCGGGTGCGGGCGGCCTTATCCTCATTACCAGAGTTGCCATTTCGCCTGGAGCACGATGGTAGTAAGGTCATTTTTCACTATCGACGGGAGTGAAAACGTTCGGTAATTGCTAGACCTTGTTCATTACATCTACTATATTTCCAATAGCCAATCATGCGAATCTTGTTTCTGACACAGGTACTGCCATATCCGCTCGATGCCGGGCCAAAGGTGCGAGCATACTATGTCCTTCGTCATCTAGCCAGCCGGCATTCGGTGACGCTTGTCTCCTTTGTCCGCCCGACTGATACACGGGCTGCCGTTGAGCATCTCCGCTCCTTCTGCCACGAGGTGCATACTGTGACGATGACTCGTTCGGCGTTGCGAAATGGGTGGTTCTTTGCCAAAAGCCTGGCGACCGGCCAACCGTTTATCATTGAGCGGGACTGGACCACTGGAATGGCCCGGCAGGTCCGGCAATTGGTAGGGGCAGATGGACGGTTTGATGCCATCCATGCTGATCAGTTGTGGATGGCGCCCTATGCCTTATGGGCGCAGCAAGTTGCGAACGGGGCATCCCCATCTCTCACGCTCGACCAACATAATGCAGTCTTTATGATCCCGCAGCGAATGGCCGACAACGAGCGCCATATGCTCAAGCGGGCGGCGTTGACCCTGGAAGCCCGCAAGCTTCGCGACTATGAGATCGAGACCTGTCGTCGTTTCGACCGTGTGATTTGGGTGACCCGTGAAGACTATGACGCGCTGCAAGATCAGACGCCGACCAATTCATCGGTGCCAAACTCGGGTGTCATCCCAATCTGCGGCGACCCGGAAGGGGTGGCGCCGGTCATCCGTACACCTGGCGGGCGCCGGGTGACTTTTGTGGGTGGACTCCATTACCCTCCGAACGCCCAGGGGATTCTTTGGTTTGCCAAACAGGTTTTTCCGCAGGTGCTGGCGCAACAGCCGGATACAGTGCTAACAGTGATCGGCAAACAGCCGCCGCCGGAGTTAGCCGATCTGCCCATTCCACCTTCAAATCTGGAAGTAACAGGCTATGTCGACGACCCCCAGCCCTATCTGGCCGAGACAGGGGCGTTTGTTGTGCCTTTGCTAGCCGGGGGTGGGATGCGGGTTAAGATCGTGGAAGGGTGGACCTGGGGAATGCCTATGGTCAGCACAACGGTGGGCGCTGAGGGGATCCGCGTGCGGCCAGGCGAGAACTTGCTGGTCGCCGATACGCCGGAGGCGTTCGCCGAGGCAACCGTCTGCCTTTTGCGCAATCAGGCTATGGCCGACCAACTTGCTCAGCACGGTCGGGCCTGGGTGCTGGAACACTACAACTGGCGCACTACCTATCGTCAGTGGGACGCAATATACCCATGAAGATTCTGTTTATAACTCCCTATGTGCCAAACTTGATCCGGGTCCGCCCCTACCAACTGTTGCGATCGCTGGTCGAGCGCGGGCATTCCATCACCTTGGCAACCGTCTGGAGCAGCGAAGAAGAAAAGGCTGATTTGAAGCCCCTGGCCGACTGGGGTGTGCGGGTCATTGCCGAGCAGCTGCCGCTTTGGCGTTCGCTGGGTAATAGCCTGCTCACCCTGTTCACACGGGCACCGTTGCAGGCCAACTTCTGTTGGCAGCCTCGGCTCGCTCGCCAGATTGTCCAACTCCTCGAACAAGACCCCCCTGATGTCGTCCATGTGGAGCACCTGCGTGGAGCGCCCTACGGCCTGCTGGTCAAGCGGCTGGGGCAAGCCCACCAGATCCCAATTCCAGTGGTGTGGGACAGTGTAGATTGTATTTCGTATCTGTTTGAACAGGCGGT
>QEUW01000390.1 GCA_003577005.1 Chloroflexota bacterium
GCCGAAAGAGCCGCCCGCTACGAAACTGCGCCTCGCCCGTTGGTGATGATCTTGCTCAAGTTGGGGATTGCACTGCGGAAGAGTGGGCGCACAGACGAGTCTGTATCCCGGTTAAAAGAAGCGCTTGCCCTGGCACAGGCGCTAGAAGATGAGGCTCTACAGATGGAGATAATGCAGGCGCTCGGCGAAGCGGTGACCGCTATCCATGCACCGGCGCGGGTATAAACAACCGAACACAGATTCTCACAGGTTGTCTGATGGTCAATGATCTGCGTCCATCTGTGAAAATCTGTGTTCAGTGTGAACAGAACCGGCACCCTACAATGTCACGATCCGGTTGCTGTCGGTCGCCTCATACGCCGCCATGATGATGCGCAGCGTGTCGGTGGCCTCCTTTACCGAGTGGAGCGGCTCGAAGCCCTGGGCGACCGCCTCGACAAAGTGAGCGATCTCTGCCGCAAACGATCTGCCGTAGTTCCAACCGGGATATTCGACCATGGCCGGCTGCTGGAAACCGACCGGTTGGTAATAGAGCCGGTCGATCTCGCCCCAGAGCTGCCCCGCCTCGCCAGTGACGCTAAAGAGGATCGGACGCGAACCGGGCGCAGGCATGGCCCAACTGGTAAAAACATGGCCCATCATGCCGTTGACGAACTTGAGCATCACATTGGCCGTGTCCTCCTCCTTGAGCGGCAGGCGATAGGTGCCCATCATGGCCGAAACCTCGGTGGGAGTCTGCCCGGCCAGGAAGAGTAGCCGGTAGGTGGGGTGGTAGCCAGTGTCGATATATTCGCCGCCACCCATCTTGGCCGGGTCGCTGCGCCAGGTATCGGAAAAGGCAACCCCAGCCTGGCCCCACGTGGACTTGTCCGCCCCCAACGGGCGCCGGCGGGCCGAGCAGTCGAACGAGTGGATCATAAAGATGTCACCCAGGTCGCCCTTGAGGATCATCTGCTTGGCCTGCTGCACTGCCGGAAAGAAGAGCTGGTTGTGCGCCGCCATCATCGTGATGCCACCCGCTTGCACTGCCGCGGCGATCTCCTCTGCTTCTTGCAGGTTAAGGCAGAGAGGCTTCTCGGTCATCAGATGTTTGCCGGCCTGCGCCGCCGCGCAGATCGCCTCGCAGTGGAGATGGTGGGGCAGGGAGATGTCCACTGCGTCGACTTCGGGGTCGGCCAGCAGATCACGGTAGTCGGTGTACATCTTGACGGTGTGGCCGATCTGGGCGGCTCGCGTCTGCATGGCTGCCTCCGACACATCGGCGACTGCTACGATGCGAGCGCGGTCGCTGACCGTCTTCCAGCCTTCCACATGGCCGTGGGTGATCCCGCCACAGCCGATCAAACCGATTCGAAGTGTCACAGTTGGTTCCTTTGTGGTGAAATTATGTTTCTGTTAGATGCCTTTCCGCCGGCCGCCGCGCGCCGAGACGCGTTGCAGCGGCGGATGGGCGGCGATTTCAGCTTCGTTTAGCGCCAACCCTAAACCTGGCGCATCGCCGACCGTCACAACGCCCTCTTGTTGGCGAGGAAAACCGGGAAAGACGCTGTAGCCCATGTCCACAACGCGCCGGGCCTCTTCGCCGTTCTGCGCTGGCGTGCCGGGGTTGGTGTGCCGAGGTTAGTGTACCAGCCATTGGCATAGGCGCGGATCTGCTTGTGGTGCGCACCGCCGAACAGCTTGTAGAGCGGCTGGCCCAACAGCTTGCCCTTGATGTCCCACAAGGCGATGTCGATACCTAAAAGGGCGGTCGTCGCCAACCGGCCGCCGCACGGGTGGGGATCGTGATAAAGTGTCGTCCAATGCGCTTCGCTCTCCAGCGAGTCTTTGCCCACCGGGTAGCGTTCGACAAAAGTGCGGATCAAACCTTTGACTTCGGCATCGTTGTCCATCGGGCTGGCGTCGCCCAGCCCGTATACGGCAGGGTCGTCGGTGTTGAGCTTGACGACCAGCCAGTTGCGTTGCGCATTACGGTGATGCGCCGAGAACTGGCGAAATTCAACATCTTTGATGGCGGGCATGGGGTTATTCCTCAGGTCTCGAAGAACCTCTTCTTATCTCCTTGAATCTTCCAAGCTCCAGGGATTCAAAGAGATTGGGGGAGATTCAAGGAGATTCTGGAGTTGATCAGCCCTTCACCGCGCCCGCGGCCAGGCCAGAAACCACATAGCGTTGGGCCAGGATGTAAAGGAGCACAACCGGCGTCATGGCGATGAGCGAGCCGGCCATCATGGGCCCAATCATATAGTAATCAGAACGGTAGAAGTTGCTCAACCCCACTGAAATCATACGGCGAGCATCATTCTGAGCCAGGACCAGGGCAAAGATGAACTCGTTCCAGACATTGTTGAAGATAAAGATCGAAGCCGTCACAAGCGCCGGGATCGAGAGGGGGATGACAATGTACCACAGCGAGCGCAGGCGAGTACAGCCATCGATCAGCGATGCTTCCTCGATCTCGCCGGAAATCGTGCGGAGATAGCCCATCATCAGCCAGGTGCAAAACGGCACGCTAAAGCTCATGTTGGCGACAATCAGCCCCGGAAAGGTGTCTTTGAGCCCGGCTTTGACGATGATCAGATACATGGGGATGAGCATCAGCGAGCCGGGGATGAGATAGACAAAGAGCACGCCGCGCGCCATGAGGGCACGGCCCGGAAAGCGCAAGCGCGTCAACGAATAGGCCGCCAGCAGCGAGATCACCACCACGATAGCGGTTGTCGAGAGCGCCACAATCAGCGTGTTGCGTAGATAGAGCGGGATCCGAAAGTTGACGATCACGTTGCGAAAGTTGGTCAGCGTTGGTTCGCGTGGGATCCAGGTGAGCCTCGAGTAGATCTCCCCCTCGAACTTAAATGCTGTCGTCAGCATAAAATAGAGGGGAAAGAGGATCATGATGAAGAGCACCGTAATAATCACAAAAGAGAAGACGCGAAAGATCGATTCCGGGACCCGATCAAGCAGGGATGTCATTGCGTGGCCTCCTTGTCCATATAACTGGCGACGCCCAGGACGAGCAAGGCAATGATGGGCAGCATCATGATCGGCAAAGCTGCGCCCTCGCCAAGGCGGAAGTTCTGCATCGCCAGGTGGTAGGTCAAGAGGGGAAAGACTTCAGTGGCATTACTCGGCCCGCCGCCGGTCAACAGCATGGGAATCTCCAGGCTGTTCATGGTCCAGATGGTGGACAATAGGAGCACCACGCCCATTACATGGCGGATACCGGGAATGGTGACATAGAAAAAGCGACCCAGCCGCCCGGCGCCATCCACCTTGGCGGCATCATAGAGGTCGGATGAGATGCTCTGCATCCCGGCGAGAAAGGTCAGGGCGTAAAATGGGTAGCCCTTCCACACCAGCACAAAGATCAGCAGCCCAATTGCCGACCCTGCCCGGGCCAGGAAGGGAATGTTTTCGCTAATCAGTCCCCAACTCATGAGAATTTGGTTGAGGAGGCCCGTCTGCCCGTCAAAAATCCAGCGCCAGACCAGCACAATGATATACGTCGGCAAGATCCACGGTAGCATAAAGACGCCGCGCAGGATATTGCGACCCCGAAAGCTCTGGTTGAGCGCAGCCGCCAGGATCAGCCCGACAACGGTCTTCAAGAAGACCGCAGCAATGGTGATCAACACCGTGCGTATCACCATCTGGCTAAAATCGGGCCAGGCCAGAATATACTCATAATTCGCCAGACCCACCCAACGTCCCGGCCCTCGACCGACCATGCGGTCAGTAAAGCTGATCCGGATGGCTTCCAGAAATGGATAGCCGACCATGCCCAGCACCACCAACAGCGCAGGGGTGACCAGTAGCCAACCCAGCACGACATCGCCGGCAAAGAGCGAACGCTTTTTCGCCCTGGCTCGATGCGCCAACAACGGCTGTGATAATGTTTCTTGGCTCATGGGTTCCCCCTTTGGACGATAGACGATGGACAATAGACGATAGGCTATCGTCTATTGTCCATCGTCAAACCCGCCCTAGAAATACTTCGCAAAAACCCGTTTAGAAAATTCATCCGCTTCGAGGATGGCCCGCTCGGGGTCCCAGCCATCGATGAGCACCCGCACGATCATGGAGCCAACCGGCGCATCGGGGCTGCCGGTGAGTTCGGCGATGGCTGCGTTGTCATAGGGTGCGGGGTAGCCACCGTAGGTGCCGATCTGGGCGGCGAGGTTGAAGGCAGCGCGCTTGCCCGTCCACATGGGCAGGGAATCGTACTCTTTCAGCACGTTGGCCACAAAGCCCAATTCCAGCCAGGGGGCGTAAACATCGCTGCTGTAAAGATGCCGGATCAGGTCCATGGCCGTCTCTTTGTTGTTCGACGACTGTGACATCACCAGCGTATAGCGTAAACCGGCGTCGGTTGTGTCGCGCACGTCCTTGGGTTTGGGGGCCAGACCGGTTGCTTCGGCCAGTTCGGGGTCGTCTTGAGAGGCCTGAACATAGATGGAAGCGGCATTGATGACCAAAATCGCCTGCTTTTCCAGGTAGGCCTTGTTGTTAGCGGCATAGTCATACGCCGGGGCGTCGGGGGGGAAGAGTCCCGCATCCCAGGCTTCTTTGGCGAAATTGAGGGCGCGGGTGGCCTCTTCCATCTTCTCGTCGGCCAGAATGATCTTCTGCCCGGTCTCGTCCCAAAGGTCGGCGCCAAAGTTGCGGAACAGGTCAGTACACCAGCCGTCATGGGTCAATTTGACCACGCCAAAACCCCAGCCAAACAACTTGTTGCCCTGTTGTTCGGTGTATTGCGAGGCTTGCAAGCAGAGGTCGCGTGTTTGATCCCAGGTCCACTGGCCTTCGGGCACCGTGAGACCGGCCTCTTCCAAAATATCCTGGCGGAACTGAACCATGGGCGTATCGATGGAGTAGGGCAGAAAGTGAACGGCGCCATCGCGGGTGACAAAGGTATCGAGCCGGGGTTGCCAGCCGTCGTGGGCGTCGCCGATCTCCGCAAAGAGGTCGGTGAGCGGGTCGAGGCTCTGCGCATCCATCATCTGCAACGCCACACCGCCACCCACAAACATGGCATCGGGCAGCGTCCCCGCCTCGATGGCCGGCATGATCTTGGTCTGCATGTTGCTGTCGGCATCGCGCGAGATCTCGATGGTCACGCCGTTGGCGGCGCCCCATTCGTTGATCTTCTCTTGCATCAGTTCATCGGCCGGCGGAGCGAAGGTGTTCCACATCCAGAAATTGAGCGTCTGCGTTTGGGCGGGCGCCTCTGCGCCACCGGCTCCGGTGGGCGACGCGGGAACACAGCCGGCCAAAAGTGCGCCAGCCGTGGTGAATGCGCTCATCCGCAGAAAATCGCGTCGGCTGAGACTCTTCTTGTTCATCCTTTGTTCTCCTTATTGCTTGACCTGGTGTCATGCCCTTTACAAAAGCAGGACACACGAAAGAGGGAGCATGTTGAAAAGCTTGCGATCGGAAAACACCTTGGCACGCGCAAACGAGGGTGTAACAGGCATGAATGCTTCGGTTGTAGAAGTGACTCTGTAGTATTGGTAGGGAGATCGCGCCGCCAAGACGGGCTACGGACTGCTGAAATTGACACGACTTTCAGCCATGTTATTATTCTAACGTTCATCAGAAGCACTGTCAAGTGAGGCATGATAGGCGACAGTCACTTCAAAAGTGCCTGTCACCTCAGGGATACCAACCATCCAGACAGATCGAAAGCACAGGAGCGATACGGATTATGCAACTGGCAGGAAAAGTTGCGCTGGTCACCGGCGCAGGGTCGGGTATTGGGCGAGCTACAGCGCTTACCTTCGCCAACGAGGGAGCCAGGGTCGCTGTAGTGGAATTGCTCGCCGAACGCGCCAACGCAGTGGCGGATGAGATCAACCAGGTTGGCGGCGAAGCTATTCCCCTGGTCGCCGATGTGGCGCAGGCCGCCGAGGTGGAGCGCGCCGTGCGCCATGCGACTGAACATTTTGGACGCCTCGACATCGTCTTTGCCAACGCGGGGATCAACGGTGTCTGGGCGCCCATCGAGGAGCTAACGCCAGAGGAATGGGATCGCACCCTCGACATCAACCTCAAGGGCTGCTTTCACACGATCAAATATGCGGTACCCTGGCTCAAAAAAGCGGGTGGGGCTATTGTCGTCACTTCGTCAGTGAACGGCACACGTGTCTTTAGCAACAGTGGCGCCGTGGCCTATTCGTGCGCCAAGGCCGGCCAACTGGTGATGGCAAAGATGCTCGCCCCTGAATTGGCCCCGTACGGGGTGCGCATCAACGCCATCTGTCCCGGCTCGGTTCAGACGAATATCCGCGAAAACACCTTTCCCCGTAACCGCGAGGCTATCCGCTGGCCGGTGCAATATCCCAAAGGCCCCATTCCGCTCAAAGAGCACCAACCGGCCACACCCGAACAGGTTGCGCAACTCGTGCTTTTTCTAGCGTCGGACAACGCCTCCCATATCACCGGCACCGAAGTCTGGATCGACGGCGGCCAGTCATTGGTTATCGGTTGATCGGCGGAATGCGGGATACGTGAGGAGTGAGGAGTGAAATGTGACAAATCCGGCCTGGCGCGCTGCGCAAGTAGGCCGGTGATCAACTATTGTCTCAACAACGTGACGGCAGATGTGCGCCGGCAGTTGGACGCACTTGATTTGACCGCCGTGGAAGATTACTGCCTCCAGCGGTGCGGCGACTGCTTTGCCGGCCCCTTTCTGGTGGTGGATGGCAGGCTGGTCACCGGCGATTCGCATGCCCAGATTTTGCGCAATCTATACTCAAATCAGAATGAGAACCGGAGTTCTACTTTACATCCGCATTCCGGGAAAGGGCCACAATGCTTCTCCTAAGAGTAAGCTCGCTGGCCCTTTCCCGGAATGCGAAGGGTTGGCGAAAATCCGGGTTTCAAACTCAACGCAGTATAGATAGTACGACAACGTTACATTTCGATAAGACCTCCGGGAGGTGACCGGATGAATGCTCGACAAATCAGGTTGTCTCCGGTCACCTCCCGGAGGTCGGCC
>QEUW01000391.1 GCA_003577005.1 Chloroflexota bacterium
TGCTGCACCGAGTATGTTGCGTTGGTCCAAAGCGAGGAGCGTGAGATCCTCACCGTGGTTGCGCACATACCGTACTGTGGCAGCAATCGTTGATTGATACCCCACTCCCCTCTGCCGGTGTAGGGCACCAAAATAGCTGTAGGTCAACGCATGAAGCGCGTAGAAGGGATGGCCCTGGTCGCGCCGATGTTTGACCAGGCTACGTCGCATGAGGGTCTTCAGCATCCGGTCTACATGAAGTAAGGGCTGTTGTACATATTCAGCCAGCAGATCAGCTGTAGCACCCGGTGCAAACAAGGCGCCAAAGGCTTGACAAAGATCACGTTCCTCTTCCGTGAGTGTTTGATAACTGAAATCCAACAGGTGTTTTACGCTCTGGCGACCTTCAGCCGCAAAATTGCCCGGCATGGGTAGGTTGTGTGGTGATTTTGCGATCTGGAGCTGCAGTTCACCAGGTGTATAGTCATCGATCCTCATCGTTACGCCAGCAATCTCCAAGGCGTACGCATGATAGCCAAGCTCCTGGCACAGCCGACTTGCTTCCGGGTCTGTTGCAAGGTCATCGCGTTCGGCGTAGAAGCTTAACAGGTTCAAAGCTGCGTCCGGTTCGAGTTCTCCCACTTCTATTGCTTCCGGCAGCGCAAACTTTTCCCGCGCTGTCGCCAACACAGGTAGGCCGGGTGGAACTGCCTCGAGAGCTGCATAGAGCGCCGCGCCATTCCATACATTGTCCAACACGAGCAGGCCAATCTCCGCCACTGCCAGCAGATCGCGCACAGTAAGTACACGGTCGTGTAGATTCTCCAGGTGCAGGATGCCCCGGCTTTTCTCTCTGCTGGCGAAGCGCTGCCATAGCGCGTCGAGCACCATATCCGTGCTTGCCTGACCGCACTGGAGCCAAACAACAGGTCCCTTCCCCATACTGATCCGCTGATCGGCAACCACAGCCGCAATAGCCGTTTTTCCGACACCAGCCAGGCCGTACAGGAGGAGCCGGCTGCCACGGTCAAGTGCGGCATGGATGCGCACCAACAGATAATCACGGCCAATCAGTTGCCGGGGTGCATCCACAATACCCTTAGACCGATGGATACTGGCCATCAGTCTTCGCCCGACGGCGAGTTCGGGCGCAAGCGGCGCAAGTTTCTCACTCAGACCAGCGAGTTGATGCTGAAGGTCATCGATCTCTACAACCACATGTGCTGGCGCGTATGCGCCAAATTTGGCTGCCTGCTGCTCTAGCACGCGCAATCGTTTTTGATAGATAGACTGCATCTCCAATAGGTGCTGAAGCTCGTCATCCATAGCAGCAAGACTGTCGTAAAAAAGGGTGACACTGGCACCGCATCGTCTGCAGAGGAAGCAAACTACAATCCACGGCGCCCTAATTACCTGGCGGTTGGGCGAAAGCAGATATATGAGCAGAGAAACGTCAGAATGATCATATAATAGTACAGATGTGAAGGTTCGTCAATCCAGTTTTTATGCTATAATCTGCGCAAAAGGTTTTGGGAAGACAATAGGTGGTCAGGAAAACCACGAAACCAGCTACTGTGGGTCAGGCGGCGAGAGATCATGTCATCAGAGGCGACAAAAGGTGGAATTGAGGTACGCGAGGCACGCATCGAACGCAGTACCAGCGAAACCCAGGTCACTGTCAATCTGCGGATCGATGGCCGCGGCCAGGCGCAGGTCAGCACCGGTATCGGCTTTCTCGACCACATGTTGACTTTGCTGGCCGGTCACGGTCTCTTTGACCTCATCGTGCCATCGTGCAGGCGCAGGGCGACCTCCCCATCGACGAACACCATACCGCCGAAGATGTGATGATCTGCCTGGGGCGGGTGCTCGACCAGGCGTTGGGCGACCGCCGGGGCATTGTCCGCACGGCGCATAGCTTTGTGCCAATGGACGAGGCGCTGGCGCTAGTGGCGGTAGACCTGGGCGGCCGCCCCTATTGCGTCTTCGAGGGTGAATTTGCCACCCCCAAAGTGGGGCAGCTCAGCACCGATCTGATCTTTCATCTCTGCGAGAGCCTAGCGACCCACGCCCGTATAAACCTCCACGCCAAAATCCTCTATGGCCGCAACGACCATCACAAAGTCGAGGCGCTCTTCAAAGCGCTGGCCCGCGCCCTCGACGCTGCCACCCAGCGCGACCCCCGCCGGCAAGATGTACCCAGCACCAAAGGTTCGCTGACGGTGTAAATGCACTATAGACCGCGGATCGCACGGGTGAGGCGGATTTCCGCGGATAAAAATCAGCAAAAATCCGCCTCATCCGCGGTCTATTCAGTTTTCTTCCAGTCGATCCAGAATCTGTTGCAGATCAGCCGGCAGGGGCGAGACGAATTCCTGTTCCTGGCCTGTGCTGGGGAGGACAAAACGCAGCCGGTGGGCGTGAAGAAACTGGCGCGGGACCGGCAACCGTTGTTGGCGGTAGCCATAGAGGGGGTCTCCCACCACAGGGTGTTTGCGCCAGGCAAAATGGACGCGGATTTGGTGTGTGCGCCCGGTGTGGATGACAGCGCTCACCAGACTGAAGTTGGCGCGGCCGGTGCTGTCGCGCACGGCCGTGGTGTAGTAGCCAAGCACCCGGTATTCGGTGACGGCTGGCCGCCCGCGCGGCTCGCCTGTGCGCGGGTCGGGTGGCAGGATGGCCTGGCGCAGCCGGTCGCTGGGGTGGCGACCAATCGGCGCCACGATCCGCCCCGCCGCTGGCTCGACCTGCCCTTCTACGAGGGCGAGATATTCTTTGTAGACGGTGCGCGCCTGGAACTGGGCCTGCAACGCCCGGTGTGCCTGGTCGTGTTTGGCCACGACGATCAGCCCGGAGGTATCTTTATCCAGCCGGTGGACGATGCCCGGTCGCACTGGCCCATCAGCTGGACCTACGCCGGCAATCGCCGGGCAGTGATGGAGCACGGCGTTGACCAGCGTATCGTGCGTATGGCCGGGCGCAGGGTGGACTACCATACCGGCCGGTTTGTCGATGACCAGCAGATCGTTGTCTTCATAGAGAATGGCGAGGGGAATTGGGGCAGGTGTGAGTACATCGACTTTTGCGACAGGCGGAATTGCGACCAGAATCTCGTCGCCTGCCTCCAACCGGTAGCTGGCCTTGCCCGTCTTGCTGTTGACCCAGATACGGCCATCCTCGATCCAGCGTTGGATTTCACTACGGCTGCGGTCGGGCAGTGTGGCGGCCAGCCATCGATCTAACCGTTGGCCGCTCTCGTGATCACCGGCCACCAGACGAACAGAAGCGTGTGGCGCGGCGGGGTCAGCTACAGCAGCCATGTATCACTCATCTTAAAAATCGTGTGCGGCAACTGCACTAACACTTCACTAACAATTGTCAATTGACAATTGTTGATGGAGCTATGGGTGCTCGGCGGGTAGCTCATCCGCTCTGGTCTTCTCGTGCGCTGTGAGGCGCTGCTGCCGGACATCTTCCCAGACGAGATAGACGCCGAGTGCGATCACACCCACGACAATACTGCTGTCGGCAATATTGTAATTGGGCCAGTAATAGACATCAGGGATGCCCATCTTGACAAAATCGGTGACATAGCCCTGGTTGAGGCGGTCGATGAGATTGCCAACTGCGCCGCCCAGTTGCATACCAAGCAAGACGCGCAGCCAGCGCTGGCGTGGGTCGAGATTGCGGGCATAGACGAGAATTGCCACCGCAACCACGATTGCAATTACGACGAAGAGATTGCCCTGGTTTTGCAAAATGCCAAATGCGGCCCCGTAGTTCCGCACATGCTCGAAGACAAAATACTCACCCAGCGCAGGGATGGGGACCATCGACGTATATTCGGGAACGGTACGCCGCACCCAATCTTTGGTCCACTGATCCAGCACGATGATTACCCCTGCTACGGCGAGAATCAACCACGCCCGGCGCCACCAATTGACCATACCTTGCATACTTTTTCCTTTCCCTTTGCTTCACGGCCTATAATTGTAATACATACTTGCGTGAAATGGGGAATCGCCAAGGTTGTGCTATACTTCCACAATCTTTTCCAGACAACAGCAGATCTGGGTTTGGGCAGGGCCTGGCCGAACCCTCGTAATTCTGTTGTCTGTTGTCTTGCTACAAACGCACGTTAGGAGAGCTCTATGCCGCGTGAAGTGACGATTGCCCTTGTGCAGATGGCGCCCGTCCTTGCCAACCCAGAGGCAAATCTGCGCAAAATGGGTGATTTTGTCGAACGCATCTGTAGCGAACAGAAGACCGATCTGGTCATCTTTCCCGAATTGAGCTACACTGGAAACGAACTGGGGCTGCGCGCCACCGACCTGGCCGAGCGGGTGCCTGGTCACGCCACCAATTACTTGGCCAAGCGCGCAAACGATTTTCAGACCCATATCGTCTTTGGTTTGGTTATCAAAGAAAAGGTCGAGAGCATTCTCTACAATGGCCTCGTCTGTCTAGGTCCAGAAGGCGATATTGCCGGCGATTATCGCAAGGTGCATCTGCTGGGCGAAGAGCGTCAGGTCTACCGAAATGGATTTCGCTTTGTCACTGTCGAGGCAGAGTGGGGCAGGTTTGGGTTGATGGCCGGCGCCGACCTGGTTTTTCCCGAAGCCGCTCGCAGCCTCACGCTCGATGGCGCCGAGTTGATCATGGTGGGCGCCAACTGGGAGCAACAATATGCCGATTCATGGCGTGCGCATCTGATCAGCCGCGCCTGCGAAAATTCAGTCTTTATGGCCGCGGCCAATCGCATCGGCGAGGAACCGACCCGCCGCTTCTCCGGTGACAGCATTCTGGTTGGGCCGTTGGGCGAAGTCTACACCGTCCTCGAAGAGACCATCGAAGGGTATGCCGCCGCCACCATCGATCTGGACCAGGTGCGCCAGGTGCGCGAAGACCGCCAGTTGATCCAATACCGCGAGCCGATGGCCTACCGGTCCATCGTCAAGAAATATTAGGTATGCGCTATCAGATATACCAGATACGCCGCCAACAGGTGTGGGGCGCCCTTGTGGACGGGACGCCCAGCCCCGTTGCGTCGAATCGGACAAGATGGGACAGCTATTGAGACAGATTCAGAGTGGAGACTGGCCAGCCAACCCCCACTTGGGCGACTATCGATCCCAGTTGCTGGACAAAATGTTTGTGGAGCGCGCCACCTGGCGCCAATCTGCGCCGACGCAGCGGATCGGCGACACAGTGGTCGTGGCGCCGGGATATGTTTGGGTGCGTTTTTGGCTATTGAACGGGGAAGAGCCGATCGAAAAGTATTTCGATGATCACCGTACTGTGGTCGGTTTTTATATCCCGCTTTGTATGCCGGTCCAGCGGCGTGGCGCCGCCTTTTTTGCCCGTTCGCTCTTGTTGGGTCTCTGGCTCCACCCCAACGGTCGCTTGACGGTATTGGGCGAAGACGAATTCGAGGCTGCGGCCAACAGCGGCGAATTGACCCCCGTCGAGGTCGAGCACGCCGAGTACCGGATCCGCATCCTGACGTTGGAGATCAGCCAAAAACGCTACCCGCCTGGCATGGTGCGCACTTTTGCGCTGGCCGATGAATATCAAGGTTAAAGTGTGATGATCGCTATCATCGATTATGGCGTGGGAAATCTGCGCAGCGTCTACAAAGCCTTTGAAACGGTCGCAGCGCCCCTCGGCATCCCGGTTGACATCGTAGATGCCCCCACCGATCTGACCCGCTGGCGCGCCGTGGTGCTTCCTGGCCAGGGTGCTTTTGGCGACAGTGTAGACAATTTGCGGACGCGCGGCTTTGAGGCGCCCCTGCTCGATGCTGTCCATGCCGGGCTGCCATTATTGGGCATCTGTGTCGGGATGCAACTGCTCTTTGACGAAAGCGAAGAGATGGGCCAACACGAGGGGCTCCATATCATTCCCGGTCGTGTGCGCCGCTTCCCAGAGGGGATGTGCGACGCCAGCGTCCCCGGCCACACGTTACGCGTCCCCCAGATCGGCTGGAACCAACTACGCATCAAAGCCGCCGACCCGTTGCTCGACGATGTGCCCGACGGCGCCTACGCCTATTTTGCCCACAGCTATTACTGTGATACGGCTGATCAGGCGGCAATCCTGGCGACCACCGATTACGGCATCGAGTATCCAAGCATTGTGCGCTACAAAAACGGCTGGGGCATCCAGCCGCACCCGGAAAAGAGCCACACCGTTGGCCTGCGCATCTTGGGGAATTTTATGCGCATGGTTCAACACACCACCTCAGAATCGTGACCCAGACGTTGCTTTATCTCACTACTCACGCCCATACCCAAGCGGAGCGGAGCACTGGCAGTGCTCACTGGCGCCTTTCGATGCAGGGGGAGCGCCAGGCCGAGATTCTGGCACAGCAAAGCTTTTGGGCGCAGGTGAACCGGATCATCCTGAGCAGCGAGCCAAAGACACACCTGACGGTGGCGCCGCTCCTGGCGCTACGCCCCCTGCCGGTCACGGTCGATGCGCGCTTTGATGAGCTGATCCGCCCTGGCTGGGTCGAGCAGTATGACGAGCAGGTGGCGCAAGCGTTTGCCAACCCGGAAGAGCCAGCCGGTGATTGGGAGCCGGCCCGCGCTGCGCTTGATCGGATAGTGGCCGGTGTTGCCGATTTCTGTACGCGCTTTGCCGGGCAGACCCTGGCGCTAGTGGGCCACGGGCTGACGCTGAGCCTCTACCGGGCGCATCTGCTTGGCCAATCCCACGTTGTGATGGATGACTGGCGGCGTCTCAGTTTTGCGGCCGTGGCGCTCGTCGACCCGGTTGCCGGGCGTTTTCTACATGATTTTCAGGCGGTGGCCGGCGCGCTGCCGCGCGGTGCAGCCCCGCCGGATCTCAAAAAATGATACAAGCAAAAAATAAAAGACGGATGGGATGTTACGTTTGCTGGCATCCTCCTGTGGTACAGTGAGGCGTATGCAAGTGCCTCTGCTATGGCAAGCAAGGCAACCGGTTCTCTGCGCTATCCGTTATACCAACATTGTAGCGGCAGACGATCCGTCGCACTATCTGGTGAAGTAAGGACTGTCAGCACCCATGATCATATACCCTGCGATCGATATGCACCGCGGCCGTTGTGTGCGGTTGCGCCAGGGCGATTTCAATGCGGAAACGGTTTTCAGCGAAGACCCCGCTGAGATGGCGCGCCAATGGGCCAGCCAGGGCGCCGAATGGCTCCACGTGGTAAACCTGGATGGCGCAGTTGGGGCCACCAAAGCACAGATCGAGACGCTGCACCGTCCACAGAATATCCTGGTTCAACGCCCGGGTTTTAGCAAACCGGAGCCGCCCGAAGCCGACCTGCTCCAGCGGCTGCCCATCAATCTCTGCCGCCTGCGTGAGATCCGCCGGGCTGTCTCGGTGCCTATCCAGTTTGGCGGTGGAATGCGCACGCTCGATGACATCCGCCTGGCGTTGGAACTTGGCGCCGACCGTGTGGTGCTCGGCACCGCCGCCATCGAGAACCCGGCCCTGGTGGGCGAGGCGCTCGACAAGTGGGGACCAGAACGGATCGTGGTCGGCATCGATGCGCGCGACGGCAAGGTGGCGATCCACGGCTGGCAGACCACCAGTCAGGTAGACGCCATCGAACTGGGCCACCGGATGAAGGCGATGGGTATCTGCCGGGTGGTCTACACGGATATCAGCCGCGATGGCACGCTGACCGGGGTCAACGTCCAGGCCAGCGCCCGGCTGGGGGACATCACCGACCTCCATGTCATCGCCAGCGGTGGGGTCGCCAGCCTGGAGGATATCGAACAGCTCAAAGCCCACGAACACTACAATATCGAAGGCGTCATCTGCGGCCAGGCCATCTACACCGGCAATCTCGCGCTGCCAGAGGCTATCAGCGTGGGGCGCCGCCCGTTGACCCGGCGCAGCGCCGGCATCGTCCCCTTCCGGCGCACAAATGCGGGGGTCGAGTTCTTGCTCCTCTTCAATCTCTTTTTTGAACAATGGCAGTTCCCACGTGGTGGGGTGCATAAGGGTGAGAACGATCAGGAGTGCGCCCTGCGCGAGTTCAACGAAGAGACCGGCTTGTCAATTGTCGCGTTACACCCGGCCTGTCGCACCGAACTACACTACATGGCGACGATCCGGGGCTATGAGATTGACCGCACTGTCGTCTACTTTTTAGCCGAGGTAGGATCGCAAGAGGTCCATCTGGGCCGCGAAAACCACAGCGAGGCCCGCTGGCTCAATCCCGATGAGACCTGGACGCTCCTCGCTGATACATCACCCGAGCAATTGCCGGCGCTAGAAGCAGCCCTTACGTATCTACGTGGGGAAAACAAAGATTAGAATTCTGCGAGTGATGCCGAGTTCCTAATGCTTAATCCGTGATGCTTAATCCGTAATCATATGCTTGCAAAACGTATCATTCCCTGCCTGGATGTAAAAGAAGGCCGGGTCGTCAAGGGGATCAACTTTCTGGATCTGGTCGATGCTGGCGACCCGGTAGCGCAGGCCCAGGTCTATGATGCCGAGGGCGCCGATGAGCTGGTCTTTTTGGATATTACGGCCACCCACGAGGCGCGCAATATCATGATCGACGTGGTGCGCCGTGTGGCCGACACTGTCTTTATTCCCTTCACAGTGGGCGGTGGCATCCGCAGCGTGGATGACATGCGCGCGCTCTTGCTGGCCGGCGCCGACAAGGTGAGCGTCAACAGCGCTGC
>QEUW01000392.1 GCA_003577005.1 Chloroflexota bacterium
GTGGGACAGCGGCTGACGATCCCCGTGGCGACACCTCCCCCCATGACCATTCATGTCGTCCAGCGGGGTGATACGCTCTACAGCATTGCGCGGCGCTACGGCACAACCGTGACGGCGATCCAGGCGGCCAACCGGCTCAGGTCGACGACCATCTATGTGGGCCAGCGGCTACTCATTCCAACAAGACCAGGGTACCCCGGCGAACCAACACCGGGACCGACCCCAGGCGCGCCGCTGCGGATCGAATTTCCCCCTGGCGCTACCTCGGCCACCGTCGCCGGTCGCACGGTGCCGAACAACCCGCAACGCTATCTGGTGCGGGCCCTGCAAGGCCAGACGATGACCGTCTATCTTTCGACAGCCGGTGAGGCGAGCTATATCGCTGTTCTCAACCCGTGGGGCGAAAACATGGCGGGGGCGGGTGGGCCGATCCACCAGTGGTCTGGTGTGTTGCCGGTGACAGGCGACTACACCATCGAAGTGCGGGCGACTCGCTCCGCCGCTGCCGACTTCTACCTGACGGTGACGGTGTCACCACTCGGTACACAGCCCCCGACGCCCGGCCCGGTCCAGCAGGCCGGCGAGGCAGTGGTCGAGAGCGTTCAGGTGCAGATTCTCGAATCGTACCCGGTGCAGGTACAGGCTATCGTCCGCGGCCAGTTGCCCGACGCCTGCACCTACATTGCCAGCGTCACCCAGCAACGCGAGGGGACGACCCTACGCGTGCAACTGGCGACGGCGCGCAACCCCAATCAACTGTGCGCCCAGGTGCTCACCCCGTTTGAGCAGGTGGTGCGTTTGGATGTTGCCGGGCTGCCACCAGGCAATTATAATGTGCGAGTAAATGAGGTCAGTGCGCCGTTCCAACTGCCTGGGTAGGCAGCATTTTCGGCTGCTCGCATGTGTGCAAACATGAATGGCGAGACCGTCATGACGTTGAACGCCGTGCGGTCTCGCTTTTCTATGTCTGCATGGCTAAGAAAGATAGAAGGAGTCGTTCATGGATGCGCTTGTGATCGGCGTGTTGGTCGCCGGATTGGTCTTGCTGGCGCTAGGCGGGGAACTGCTTGTGCGCGGCGCGTCGCGGCTGGCTGCCATCGCCGGTGTCTCGCCCCTGGTAATCGGCCTCACGGTTGTCTCCTTTGGCACCAGCGCCCCCGAACTAGCCGTCAGCGTCCAGGCTGGATTTTCGGGCAACGATACCATCGCGCTGGCCAATGTCGTCGGCAGTAACATTTTTAACATCCTCTTCATCCTGGGCATCTGCGCCGTGATTTTGCCTTTGACCGTCGACCAACAACTGGTGCGGCTCGATGTTCCGCTGATGATCGGGGTGTCGGTATTGGTGTACATTCTGGCGCTTGATGGCCGGCTCGACTTCTGGAATGGCGCCCTGCTCACCGCAGGCGTCGTGACGTATACAGTCTGGGCCATTCGCACAAGCCGCCAGGAGAGCGCCGCTGTCCAGGCTGAGTATGCCGAAGAATACGCTGAACGTCCCGGTGCTCCCCACACACCGGCCATTATCCTCCGCGAGACCGGCTTTGTCCTTGCCGGGTTGGTTGTGCTGGTGTTGGGGTCGCGCTGGCTGGTGAACGGCGCGGTCGCGTTAGCGGCAGCCCTCGGCGTGAGCGATGTGGTGATTGGTCTGACTATCGTGGCGGTCGGCACTTCGTTGCCCGAAGTGGCGACCTCGGTGGTGGCAGTGTTGCGCAAGGAACGCGACATCGCCATCGGCAACGCCATCGGGAGCAACCTGTTCAACCTGCTGGCGATCTTGGGCGTGGCGAGTATGGTGACGCCAGGCGGCCTGACCGTGGCGCCTGCGCTACTCGGTTTTGACCTGCTTGTGATGGTCGCTGTTGCGGTTGCCTGTCTGCCTATTTGCTTCTCTGACTGGTGTATCGACCGCCGTGAGGGGCTGCTCTTTCTTGGTTCGTATGTGGCGTATACGATCTTTCTCGTGCTTTCCGCAACTCAACACCAGGCGCTGCCGCGCTACACGAATGTGATGCTCAGCATCGTACTGCCGGCGCTCACCATCGTTTTAACCCTCTGGTGGATCAAAACACTCCGCACCGGGCTGCGCGCTCCGCCCCGCTAGAGCGCAACTGGCTCGATGTCTGCGATTCCAGCGATAGCCAAGCAATGAGGCTTTTTTCAAAGCGAAGATAAGCACCAACAAAGAGCAAAAGCCTCATTGCTTGGCTTCTTGAACCAAATTCTGAATCCCTACAATAGGCAACATGCACTGGACAAAGGAGAAAATCATGGCGACACCGGTAGGTCTCAACATCTGGTCGGGGTTGGTGGGCGATACAATGCCCTATCTCGACGACGTAGGCTCGCACTTTGATTCGTTCTGGTTTCCCGACCATGTGCAATATGGGGCGAAGAACGTGGCCGAAGGGTGGAGCCTGTTGGCTTTTGCGCTGGCGCGCTACCCCGACAAGCTCCAGGGACACCAGGTGTTGTGCAACAGTTTCCGCAACCCGGCGCACCTGGCCAAGATGGCCGCCACCTGCCAGATCCTCTCCGGCGGGCGCGTTGTGCTGGGGATCGGCGCAGGGTGGAACGAAGAAGAGTACCTTGCCTACGGCTGGCCGTTTCCCAAAACTTCAGTGCGGGCGGAGCAACTGGCCGAGGCAATCCAGATTTGCCGGCTGATGTGGTCGCAAAGCCCGGCCAATTTCGGGGGCAAGCACTATCAGCTGCGCGACGCCTACTGCCATCCTCACCCGGAGCCGCCGCCGCCAATCATGGTGGGCGGCCACGGCGAGAAATTTCTCCTGCGGGTGGTGGCGCAACATGCCGACTGGTGGAACTACATCTACACCGACCAGGCAACCTATGCGCACAAGCAGAAGGTGCTCAAAGAGCACTGCCTGGCCGTGGGTCGCAACTACGATGAAATCGTCCAGGTGGTCGCCGCGCATATTCTGGTCGGGCCCAATGAGGCGGAACTACAGCGTATGGCAGCCCAGCCACATGTGCGCCCTACCACAACCAACGGCTTTGCCGGCACACCTGAACAGGTGATCGAACGGCTCCGCGCCGCCCAGGAACAGGGCGCCCACCGCATCCACGTTGCCTTCGCCGACACCCCCCGCCGCGAAAGCACGCAGCTCTTTATCGAAGAAGTCCTCCCGCACCTGTAGAACGTAGAGCACAGAACGTAGAACGTGGATCAGGCTTGTTCTACGTTCTACGTTCTGTGCTCTACGTTTCACTGGGTGGGTTGCAGCAGGACGACCTGGGTCTCTTCGGGAAGGGAGGCGCGTGTGACACGGAAGAGTTCCTGGGGATCGGGGGCAGCGGCGCCAAATTCTTTGAGGAATTTCTCGACCGGCTCCAGGCTGGCGGCGAGGCTGGGGCTGAGGCCAGGGTGCTGGTAGTGCATGGGAATGACAATCTTTGGCTCGAAGAGGCCGATCACCTCGACGGCGCGCGTGGGGTCGAGCGTCTCGCCACCGCCGACCGGTACAAGCAACACATCGACGTCGCCAATGTTGAGTTCTTCAATCTCGGCCTGGGTCGGCACTTCGCCCAGGTCGCCCAGGTGGCCCACTGTGAATTCGCCAAAATCAAAGAAGAAGACCACGTTACGCTCACTCGCAGCGCTCGTTGCCTTGCGGTGGTAGGTCGTAGCGCCAGTGACAAAGATATTCTTCACCTCATACTCGCCTGGCCCGGTCAGCACCTTTGGCTCACCTATCACCCGGTCTACGGCATTGTGACCGGGGCGATCGTGGCTGACGGTCACGATGTCGGCGCGCAGCTTGGGCAAAGTCATGCCGGAGCTGCGATCATAGGGGTCACAAACCACTACACCACCGGCCTCCCGGAGACGAAAACAAGAGAGACCATACCAATTGATTTCCATAATAGAATAGCTCCTGTGGAACAAATGTTTTGTTTTACTATACTGCAATTTTTCTATCCTATCAAATTGGCAGTACCTAGAGAGTGCGTCCAGGATTGGGGGCAGGTTTGCGTGACACCCTTCCCGGAAGGGGGCGCAAGGTGGCTTCTCGACCAGGCTGTTTTGGCCCCCTTCCGGGAAGGTCTACCCGAGTCCCCAAATTTCGGACGCACCCGTACCTAGAAGGCAAGATGGCATCTATACGCTAACCTACCTGGTTGCACAGCCAGCCGCGGCGATGGTATGATACGGCAATGCAAAATCGCCCTCGGTGGGCGTGAGAAAGGAGAGCGTATATGGAACGCAATCAGGTTCGCCAGGTAATTACCGCCCAGTTCCACCAATCTTTGGCCGAGAACCGTATCCAGATAGAGTCGATCCCTCCAAACGAACTCCAGGCGATTGTGAACGCCCTGGCAGATGGTGTCTTTGCGGCATTGGCCGCTGTGGAAGATGAGGCCGAAGTACCAGTTGCAAGCCAGGGTGGGGAGCCCGCCGCGGCTGCGGCCCCGCCAGGCACAAGTGACGAAGAACAGCTTCTCTGGCGCGGCCGGCCCTATCTGAGTATCGGCACAATCTACGAACTCACAACACAGCGGCTCCGCATTCTGCGCGGCATCTTTGGCAATACGGTCGAAGAGATCGAACTGGTGCGGGTCAAGGATACACGGGTCAAACAACACGCCGGTGAGCGGATGCTGGATGTAGGCGACATCACCGTCATCAGCACCGACCCCAGCACACCAGAGAAGACCCTCCACAACGTCCGCAACCCGCTCGAAGTGCGCGAACTCATCCGCAAGGCGACCATGGGCGAAAAACAGCGCCGTGGCATGCGCTATCGCGAAGAACTCAGCTAAAGAGCCATCCTATGAATCCACCGGTTGACATCGAAGCAGTGATCTCAGCCACGCGGCGCGCCGGCCAACTGGTACTCACCATGCAGCGTGCCGGGCTGCGCAATATCCAGAGCAAGTCAACCGAGATCGATTTGGTCACCGAGGCTGATCTGGCGAGCGAGGCCTTTCTGCGCAAGGAGTTGGGCGAACTCTTTCCCGAAGCGGGCTTTTGGGGCGAGGAGAGCAACCAACAACCCGACGCAGAATACTTCTGGCTCGTCGATCCCATCGATGGCACAGTCAATTATGCCAACGGTGTCGCCTTTTACTCGGTGACGGTGGCGCTCTATCACGATGATACCTGCCTGCTGGGGGTGACGGTGGAACCGCCCGCTAGTCGCATCTACTGGACCGTGCGCGGAGAAGGGGCGTTTCTGCGCGAACCCGGTGGCGACCAACGCCGGCTCGTCACCAACCAGGTTGACCGGCTGAGCCGGGCGCTGCTGACCACCGGGTTCCCCTATCATCGCACCGAGTCGGCGGACAACAATACCGCCGAATTCGCCCACTTTACCCGCCATAGCCAGGCCGTGCGTTGTATGGGTTCGGCGGCGCTCGATCTGGCCCATGTGGCTGCTGGCGCCATGGCTGGCTATTGGGAGGCCTGGCTCAATCCCTGGGATGCGGCCGCCGGGGCCCTGTTGGTGCAGGAGGCGGGCGGTCTTGTCACCGACTATCCGGGCAACGACTGGCAGTTTACCAGTGGAACGCTCGTCGCCAGCAATGGCAACCCAACCCTTCATCAGTCGATGCTTGAAATCATTGGGCAAGCGCGCACGCAGCTCAACGACGAAAAAGAGGAGAGTTGATGCGTAACCTGAAGTGGGCGCAACCAGCGTTCTTGGTTGCTATGCTGTTATCACTGGGGATGGCCGGTTGTGGCGCAGACCCAGAGCCAACAGTGACACCCGAGCTTACAGCGACACCTCAACCGACTTCGACATCCCAACCGATAGCAACACCCCAGCCGATTTCGCCGCTCGATGCACCGCAAAGCCCCCTCCCTACGCCGCTTAGCGTTGCGGAGAGTCCATTGGCCCCGCCGGCTGCTGACCATTCTCCACCAGTTGCTCCGCTCGCGGCGGGCAACAGTCGTTTTGCCTTTGCGCTCTATCAGCGTCTTCGCACCGGGGAGGACAACCTCTTTTACTCTCCCTACAGCATTTCGCTGGCGCTGGCCATGATCTACGCCGGCGCCCGCGGTGAAACCGCAGACCAGATGGCGGAGACGCTCCACTTTACGTTACCCCCGGCCGAACTCCATGAACGCTTTTACGAGCTGAATCAGGGGCTCAACAGTTCGGCTGCCGGTGACGACTTTACGTTGCAAATTGCCAACTCACTGTGGGCTCAGACCGGTTATCCGTTTCGCAATGAGTTTCTCTCGCTGCTTGCTGACTTCTACGAGAGCGAATTACGCGAGGTCGATTTTGCCGATCCAGATGCTCGCGAGCAGGCGCGCCAGACCATCAACGACTGGGTGAGCGATGAGACCCAGGGCAAGATCGAGGAATTGTTCGCCGAAGGGGTCTTGAATGCCATGACGCGGCTCGTGCTCGCCAACGCGATCTACTTCAAGGCCGAGTGGGAACAGCCCTTCCAGCCTGTCCCAGAGCCGCGGGAGTTCACGCTGCTTGATGGCGAGGCTGTGATGGCGCCGATGATGACCCGGCGCGCTGTCACCGGCTACAATGCCGGCGCTGACTACGAGGCGCTGCAGTTGGCGTACAAGGGTGAGCGGGTGGAAATGGTGATCCTGCTGCCGGCGCCGGGGGAGTTTGCTGGCTTTGAAGCTGCTCTTGACGCCGCCCGTATCGAAGAAATTTTGCAAGATCTCGCCCAGGCCGACATCCGCCTGACCATGCCCAAGTTTGAATACGAAAGCAGTTTCGCCCTGGCCGAGACGTTGGCGGCAATGGGTATGCCCAATGCCTTTATGGAAGGTCTGGCCGACTTTTCCGCCATGACCGACGGCGATCTTTTTCTCTCCCATGTAGAGCACAAGGCTTATGTAGCCGTCGACGAACTGGGCACCGAAGCGGCTGCCGCCACGGGTGTCGTTGCCGAAGCCACCTCTGTGCCGCAGTTAGTCACCATCGACCGCCCGTTTCTGTTTCTGATCCGCGACCGCGAGAGCGGCGTTGTATTGTTCGCCGGGCGTGTGCT
>QEUW01000393.1 GCA_003577005.1 Chloroflexota bacterium
CCAGCCTTTGGGCACGTTGCTCGATGGCCTCTTTGTTGTGGGCGCTCTCATCGTGGCGTTCTCGTGGATGCTGGCCACCAGCACTACCGATGACCTCTTGCGGATGGCGCTCCAGCCCGATGAGCTTTTTGCCATCGAAGCTGACCGGATCGGTGAACTGGTGCGCACTTCGTATTCGGACCGCCCGGCGATCTTGCGCGGGCTGGTCACGCGCTGGGTGGTGGGTGGCATCGTGTTGGTCATCTTTGCGGCCGGGCTGGGGCTCAATTTTACATCGGGCCGCAGCCTCTTTACCATGACGCAATCGGCGGTGGGGCCAAGCGTGGTGGCGGCGATTGTGGTCTATTTTTTGGCCGGTCTGGTACTCATCAGCCACGGGCAGTTGGCGATCTTGCGTTCGCGTTGGACCATCGACCGGGTGCCCAGTGCGGCGGCGGTGCTGCGCAACTGGCCCTTTTATGCGCTTTTGCTCCTGATCATCATTGGGCTTCTTGCGGCACTGTTACCCTTTGGCGGCACCTTTCGCCTGGCACAGATTATCGGCTTTACCATTACCTTTCTCTTCAGCCTCATTTTGGACTTCTTCCGGTTGTTGACGATGCTCTTCCTCTTGCTGATATCGCTCCTCACCGGGGAGGCGCCACCGGCGGCAGAGGAGCCGCCACCGCCGCCACCGCCGCAGATCATGCCGGAAGTGCCGCCGCAGGTCAACAACTTTCCCGACTGGGCAGGCGGTGCGCTCTTTTGGGTGTTCATGGCGCTCTTATTGGGCTATGCAGCCTACATCTACTTTAGCGGGAAGGGCATTCGCTTTGGCTGGCTGACCGCCCTGTGGCAGATGTTGCTGGCGCGCTGGCGCTTGTTGCGTGGGGCGTACCAGACTTGGGTCCACACGCGGCTGCCTTCGCTCCAGCGCGAAGAGAAAACCCAGGCCGGCGGTGGGCGTATCCCGTTGAGCCGGTGGCGGCTTGGGAACCTGGGCAGTGAGCAGCGCGTACGCTATTTTTATCTGACAACTGTAGAACGCGCCAAAGAGAGCGGGTTGCCCCGGAACGCCAGCGAGACACCACGCCAGTATGCCCTGCGCCTGTCAGAACGGCTTGCCCCTGAACTTGAAGATAGCGAAGCTGTACAAACGCTCACAGAAGCTTTTGTTCGTGTCCGCTATAGTAGAGGCACATTCGAATCCACCGAGGTCTCCACGCTGCAGCGGGTCTGGGAGCAGATTCGCCGGCATTTGCGCTTGTAATAGACCTTACAAAAGCCCAATCAGCTTGCTTGACGCCACGCCCTTACCCTGTTATAATCGAACGTGACAATAATTACTTGTTTATGGGGTGTTGCTAATCCAGCAACTGGTCTGTCCCATGTAACATGCAGCGCCAGGGCAACTTCGGTGGATGACCAACATCACTCATCACCCATGCGGAGCAGTTTTGATGATGGCTGACACGGCACGTGACAATGTGGAAATGCAGGATGCAGGTGATAGCCAGAACCAGTCGGACCTGGAGCTTTTCGAGAGCTATCTCGAGGCGGACACAGATTTCGATATACCAGAGCGGGGCGACCTACGCGATGGAGTAATTGTTGAAATCCGGCCCAACGAACTGTTGGTCAATATCGGCGGCAAGCGCGACGGCATTGTTCCACAGTCCGACCTGTCCAAGCTCGACCCGGAGTTTGTCAAGAGCCTGCAAGAAGGCCAGACGGTTGATGTCGTCATTAGCAAACATCCTGAAGATGACGGCTTCTACCAGTTGAGCATGGCCGACGCCCTCCAGCAGCGCGACTGGATCACGGCGCAAAAGATGCTCGACAGTGGGGAGATCTCAAGCCACAAGGTGATCGGCTACAACAAGGGCGGTCTTACAGTCGAATTCTTCAACCTGCGTGGCTTTGTCCCTGCCTCACACGTGGTGGATATGGCGCGCAATCTCTCGGAAGAGCAGCGCCGCGCCGAACTCGAAGGGCGCATCGGCGACACCATGCGGCTCAAGGTGATTGAGGTGGATCGCAAGCGACGCCGCCTGGTCATGTCGCAGATGTTGGCCGAGCGTGAGTATCAGGCACAGCAGCGCGAGCGCTTGCTCACCGAACTCAAGGTGGGCGACATCCTCACCGGCGAGGTGCGCAGTCTGCGCCCCTTTGGCGCCTTTGTCGATCTGGGCGGGGCGGACGGTCTGCTTCATGTCAGCGAGATCAGTTGGGCGCCCATCAACCACCCGCGCGAGGCGCTCCAGGTCGGCGATACCATTCAGGTGCAGGTGATTCGCCTGGACCCGGAGAATCAGCGGATCGGGTTGAGCCGCAAGCGGCTGCTCGCCAACCCGTGGGATGACATCGAGTCGCGCTATCATGTGGGCCAGGTGCTGCCGGTGACCATTACCCGTGTGGTGGATTTTGGCGCCTTTGCCCAGATCGAGCCCGGTGTCGAAGGGCTGGTGCATATCAGCGAGATCGCCGATATTTCGGTCGCCGAGCCGCTACGGACCGTGCGCCCTGGGGACAAGGTCACGGCCAAGGTGTTGCGTGTCAACAGCAAGCAACAGCGTATCGGTCTGAGCATCCGCCAGGCGCAAGAGACAGTCCACGAGGACGATGGCTCCGCCGGCGCAACAGAGGATGAAAGCGTCGAAGAGGCTGGTTAACACCCCACCAGTTTGCCTGTGATACGCTTGTCAGGTATAATTGCGCGCACAGAAAAGGGGATCAGCCAGATTCAGCCTGTCAGAGCGCCGGCAATGGCCGTCTGACAGGTTCTGTTTGTCTAGGGAAGGGGGTGAATGCTAGTGAGTGTCGAACTTCGACCCGGTGAGGGGCAAGATAGCATCCTGCGGCGTTTCCGCAAGGCAGTTGCCGAGGCGCGTATCCTGCCGATTGTGCGGCAGAAGCGTTGGTTTACGTCCAAGAGCGAGATCCGCCGCATCAAACGCCAGAAGGCGATCCGCAAGGCGCAGCGCGCCAATATGGAACAACAGTAACGGTTTTGGATTTTTGATTTTGGATTCTAGATTTGTGCTCGCTGGCTCTATCGTTTGCCAGGAAGAAAAATCTAAAATCAAAAATCTAAAATCATAAATTTACGATTGGAGTTACATGGCTGAAGAAACCATTGTCTTGGAGGGCAAGATCGTTGATACTTTGCCCAACGCAATGTTCCGTGTGGAACTAGAGAATGGCCATAATGTGCTGGCCTACCTGTCTGGCAAGATGCGTAAGTATTACATTCGTGTCTTATTGGGTGATAAGGTGCGCGTCGAGATGAGTCCCTATGATCTGACGCGCGGGCGCATTGTTTACCGCTACCGGAACTAGCGGTTTTCTAAGCGGCGCAACCGTGTTGGCGCTGCTTGAATACGCCTGGCAGCGAGATCTGTGCGGCGTGGTAGAACCCAACCTCTAGCCGAATAACAGGGATGGGACTTGCTGGCGCTGCCCGTGAGCAGTGTTGCCGCAGAGGGGCCGGCCGGATGCAAAGCTATGGGGGCGAATGGGTCGCCCTTTTTGTTTTTCTGGCTCTTGTCGTTTGGGGTCAATTGAAGGTTGAAGAGTTCGCACATAGACGTGCGAACTCTTCAGTTTGTGGTAGCGTGAAGTATTTTTTTATTCCGCTAATACACGAAGGGCTCGTCTTGCCATCTCCTGTTCGGCGGCAAAGGTGAGTTGGCCCACTGCCTCGTCCAGCGAGGACCACCGCACCCGGAACTGTGCCTCATCAGCCGGCGCGCGGGGCGACTGGTGGTGGCTCACCGGTCGCATTAGAAAAAAGTGCTCGCGGCGGATGATATGTTTCCCCTGATAGTCGAACTCAACAACCTGTTCACCCAGGTCGGCCACGATCACCAGATGATCATAGCCAGTCTCTTCGGCAGTCTCGCGCAGCGCAGCGGTGCCCGCACTTTCGCCGGCTTCGATGTGGCCCTTGGGCAGCCGAACCTCGCCACGCTCTGGGCGGTCGAGGAGCAACATCTGGCTGCCATCTACCACCACACCGCCGGCAGCGTCGTATTCAATGACTGTGCTCATGGCTGTGGACACCGCCAAATTCGTTGAGGGCGAAGACAAAGAGTTTATCGGCCAGTTCCCGGCCTAAGATCTGTGTACAGGTCGTCGCTTCGTCATCTTCCACCACTTCCAATGTCACCGGCCCGTTGAAGGGGGCGACATCGACAAGCCGCAGCCGTCGCCCCGGCATGAGCTTGAGCTGGCCCAGATAGCGCAGTACGCGTGCATCGCTTGAATCCACCCGGCGCAGGATGCCAGCCTGGTGGCGGTCTAGTTCTAGCACCGGAACAATCGGCTCGTCGGGCATGGTGCCATCTTTGCGCGGAATGGGGTCGCCATGGGGGCAGTGGGTAGGATAATTGCAGAGCATGTCCATCCGTTCTTCAAAGTTGGCGCTGACGGCATGTTGCAGACGGTGCGCCTCGTCATCCACTTGGTCCCAAGTGTAACCCATCACCTGGGTGAGAAAGACTTCGAGCAGACGATGGCGGCGAATCAATTGCAGCGCAGCCAGCCGCCCCTGCTCGGTCAGTTTGATGCCCTCGGTAGAGCGGTCGACAAACCCGGAATCCTCCAGGCGTTTGAGCATACTGCTGGCGGCCGCAGCCGAGACATGCATACGCTCGGCCAGCGCCGAAGTCGTCACGCGGCCGTTGTTGCGCCCCAGCTTATAGACCATCGCCAGGTAGTCGAGCATCCCGTCAGTTGTCAATCCGCAAAATGTTTGCATACCGTTGATTGGGTCTTCACCTGAATTTTTATGAACGAAATGAGAATTATTCCCTTGAAATTATATGTACAACCGTTACTCCTGTCAATCTGCCACGAAGGAAGCGCAGCTTTGTCAAAGCTACGCTTTCCTCGTGCTAGGTCGCTTGCGCCGGTCGTGATATAATCGAGATATGGCAACCCAATCTGTTTCATCGCCCCAACCTACATCTGACCCTGCCCGTGGTACAGCCACGATGGCACTCCTGGCGGCCGGGGCTGAACAACTGGGTTGGCCCCTGACGCCCGCTCAACTGGCCCAATTCGAGCAGTACTACCAGGCGTTGGTGGCATGGAACGAAAAGTTCAACCTGACTGCCATCACCGATTATGCCGGGGTGCAAACCCGGCACTTTCTCGATTGTCTGGCCGGTCTGCCGCTGCTGGCCGAGGAATGGAAGAGACCGCCCCTGGCAACACGGACGGTACGAGCGCTGGATGTGGGAACTGGCGCCGGTTTTCCGGGGGTTCCACTCAAGATCGCGCTGCCACAGTGGCACTGGACATTGATGGATGGCACAGGGAAGAAAATTGTCTTCTTGCGTGAACTGGTGACACAGCTCGGCCTGAAAGAGATCATGGTCTTACAAGGCCGGGCCGAGGAGTTGGGGCGGCAGGCAAATTTCCGCCAACAATTTGACCTGGTGACCGCACGGGCGGTAGCTCCCCTCAACACATTGGCTGAATATCTGCTGCCGCTGGCCGGTATGGGTGGGTTGGTTATGGTCTATAAAGGGGCCGGCGCACCGCAGGAGTTTATGGCGGCTCGGCGTGCTATCGAAGTGCTAGGTGGTGATGTGGTGCGGCTGGTGCCGGTGCAGGTGCCAATGCTCGACGAAAAACGTTTTATCCTGTTGATCAAAAAGGTACGGCCCACCCCTCCGCTCTACCCACGCGGGCAAGGGTTGGCTCGCAAAAAACCCATTCAATCGTAATGGTAGGGGCACAATGTACTGACGCGTTAGGTTGGATAGACTGCCTTAAGGTACGGCGTACCTCCCAAAGCGCGTTGCACCCGCGGGTAAGCGACCTGGCCTTGCGTGTCAGTACAGCATGATGCTAGGGGTAGGCCCACGTATCTACCCTTACTCCTCTAGACAGTGTCTTTCCAGATAGAAGGTCATGTGTTGAAGCTGGATCACCGGGTCGATGTATTCGACCCGCACTGTTTTGGGCACCGTGAGGGTCGTAGGTGCATAACAGAGGATGCTCTTGATACCGGCCTCGATCAAAGTATCGGCCACGCTTTGGGCGCTGCTGGCCGGCACTACAATGATGCCAATCTGGCAGCGGTAGGTGGCAACAACCTGGGGGATAGCGCTGATCGGTTCGATGGCAAGCTGGCCAACCGGTTGGCCGATCTTCGCGAGGTTGTTGTCAAAAACAGCCACGATGCGAAAGCCCCGATTCTCAAAGCCATTATAGTGCGTCAACGCATGGCCCAGATACCCCGCGCCAACCAGGACCACCGGCCACACACAATCCACCTTTAGAATCTCTTCCAACTGGCTACACAGATAGCTAATCGTATAGCCGGTTCCCTGCTTGCCAAATTCGCCAAAGTGGCTCAGATCTTTGCGGATCTGCGCCGAACTGATGCCAAGCAGGTCGCCCAACTCCTGGCTGGATGTCACTTCCTGGCCGTTGAGCATGAGCATCTTTAGCGTACGCAAATAGACCGGCAGCCGGCCAATCACGATATCGGGGATGCCCTGACTTTGTTCGGATTCCTCTACACCGTTTGGAAGCACCATGCGCTGCGCATCCGTCAATATTACCTGTTTGCTCTGGTTCAGCATCTCAGCTCCAACTCAACATAATCACTTGTGTATTTTAGCACAAATTCACCGCCATTGCCAAGCAGGTTCAAGAGTGGATTGGCGAAAAAAACAAAGCTGGTTCGCGGGGGTGGCCCACAACCAGCTTTGGATGGAGAGTCTGTCAACGATGACAGGCGAGGGCGCCCATGAAGTGGTCTTGATTATAGCGTAGTTGGACCACAAGTGCCAACCACAGGGTGAAGAAGTTGTGCGCTGCTGCCGGCGCCGTGCGTACCCGACCAGTCGTTGTTTTCCCATAAAGAACGCAGAGAGGACATGGGCTGTTCCCCACGACTCCTCTGTGTTCTTTATGGTCTATAGAGCTTGGTAAGATTGTAGGGTGACTTGTGCTGTCTATCGAACTTCGTAATAAACAGTGTGCTGTTGCGC
>QEUW01000394.1 GCA_003577005.1 Chloroflexota bacterium
TTCAGCGCACTCCACTACTAAGGGTGCCAGTTCGGCAAAGCGCGCCCACGAGAGGTCAGCGTACGTCCACGGGATCAACTGTTGCGCTGCCGTAAAACCAAGCTGGTTGAGCAGCGCCCTCGTCAGCGCGGTGGGGGGATCGATGCCATCAGCGGCGCGGGCGACGCGTTGGAGGGCTGCGATGCCCATAGCGTAGCCGCTGCCGTGCGCATCCAGTAGCGCACCCCACCCGCCCGCCCGCCGCTGTTCACCCGCTTGATTGACCCCATAGACGATCATGCCGGTGCCGCTGATCACCACGACACCAAAAAAGTTCCCGCCCGTGCCGCTGGCAAGCGCCACCAGCGCATCGTTGTGAACTTCCGCTCAAGCGTGCGCTCCGCCGGCCGGTCGATCCCGGCCAATCCGGCGCAGACGGCAGAGACTTCCTCGGCCCGGCACCCCGCGCTTTGCAAGGCGGCGTCGATGGCCCTATACAGATTGGAGCGGGCGATACCTTCACCCACGCTGTGCGGGTTGCTCGACTCGCTGCGCCCCTCGCCCAAAAGCTGCCGGTTACGGTCCATGACCACACACACGGTCTTGCTGGCGCCACCGTCGACGCCAAGCACGATGCTGTCAGTCATGTGGTTGCCCTCCCCGCAAAGTGATGTGCAACAGTGTCCAGCAGTTGGCGATACGTCGTACCTGGCGCAATCTCGCCCAAGATGGCCGGGCGGGCCGCGCCGGTGCAGGCTGGTACATTCCCCGGCCAGCCGTGTACCGCCAGATAGGCCAGCAAAGCAAAGGCCAACGCTTCTTTGGCGTCGCTATCGATTCCCAACGCTTCATGGCTACAGACCGGCACTTGCCGGCCCAACTGTTCGTGCAAATGGTGGGCCAGGCGCGCCATGAGCACCGGATTACGGGCGCCGCCCCCTCCAACCACAACCTGTGCAACCGGAGCTGGAGCAAAGCGGGCATAGGCGGTAGCGATCGTGGCCGCAGTCAATTCGGTGAGTGTGGCGACTACGTCAACCGGGCGGAGTTGACGCGCAGCGGCCTCTTGGAGCCACTGTTCGGCCAGTACACTGCCAAAGAGTTCTCGCCCCGTGGTCTTGGGGGGAGGGAGGTCAAAATAGGGATGCGCCAGCCAGTGCGCGACCAACTCGTGCGCCACGACACCGGCGGCGGCCAGACGCCCATCCACGTCGTAGCGCAGCCGCCCACCGGTTGCATAACTTGCGGCCCAGTCGATGAGGGCATTGCCAGGGCCGGTGTCAAAGGCCAACGGCGCTGCGTCCACGCCCATTGGGGGGAGGAAGGTGACATTGGCAATGCCGCCAATATTTTGAACAGCGCGCCAGCCGCCGGTCACTCCATTTAAGACAGCGGGCGGACGCAACAGATGCCAGTCAAAGGTCGAGACGAGCGGAGCGCCCTGCCCGCCGGCAGCGACATCAGCCACACGGAAATTGCCGACGGTGGTGATGCCGGTGTGGGCAGCGATGATCGCCGGTGCGCCGATCTGGAGCGTGCTGGTCACGCGCCCGCCTGCCACCTCGTGCCAGAGTGTCTGGCCGTGGCTGCCGATCAGGTCGATGCTATCGACCGGGTAGCCGCTACGGGCAACGACGCTCAGCGCAGCCGCGGCAAAATGTGCGGCCACGGCTGCATCAAGCCGGCACCAGACTGCGACAGGCGCCTGAGCCGTGAAGAGATCAAAGATGGCCGTGCGCACCTCCTCGTCCCACGGCGCCGTTTCGAAATGAAGCAGACTGACATGCAGAACTGGCTGCCCGGGCGCAGCAGCCAGTTCTGCAGGTTGGCCGGTGATGTCGGCTACGGCGACGTCGATGCCGTCCACCGACGTGCCGCTCATCAGGCCCAGTACTCGCATCAGCCGAGGTCAAGTTGCATCACTGTGGCCGAAACAGGGCAGGCGCCCTGGAATTCAGCCGAGGCCCAAACGCCCTCAGGCGCCGCACCCCGCTCGATGGGTCGAAAGCCAAAGCGCGGGAAGAAATCGGCTGCGCTCTCTGTGAGCAGCACGATCTGGCGTATTCCTTGGCTGCACGCCCGCCCCAGAAGGTGTTGCACCAGGGCGCTGCCAAGACCCTGGCCCCGCTCCGGCGGCGCCACCGTTACAGAACGCAGCAGCGCCACCGAATCGTACCGTTCCAGGCCCGCCACGCCAACAGGCATCTCATTGCGCCAGGCGAGGACAAATTCGCTCAGATGCTCTTGCACGCCCGCCAGCGGGAGTCGAGCCTGGCCAAGCAAAGCAGCAACGGCCGGCCAATCCTCAGCACGGGCGGGGCGAAACAAAACCTGATTTTCCATATAGCCACTCGCCTCGATTTGAAATCGCACGCCGGCCGGATCGACACTACCGAACCAAACGGGCATTCAACTGGATCTCGACGCTAGCCAACGCCTTCGAGACCGGGCAATTCTGTTTGGCGGTCGCCGCATGTTCTTGAAATGCATTTTCGTCCAGATTCGGGACCTCGGCCTCCGTATCGAGCTCGATCTTGGTGATCGTGGGCCCGGCTTCCAGGTGGACTTTTGCCGTGGTCTGGATACTGGTGGGTGTGAAACCTGCGTTTGTCAAGAGCGCCGACAAAAACATTGAAAAACAGCCGGCATGTGCAGCGCCGATCAGTTCTTCAGGGTTGGTACCAGGCGCGTCTTCAAAGCGTGAGGCATAGGTGTAAGGGCCTTCGTAGACACCACTGCCCAGCTTGAGCTCACCCGCACCTTCTTTCAACGTGCCCTTCCAAATCGCTTCTGCTTTTCGGACTGCCATGTTTTTCTCCTCTACCTGATGTAGATATTGATGGGTTTACCGGTATGCTCGACAAGCAACCAGTTGTTCATTTTGCCGGGACTACTCGCACAGCGCGGAGTCCCGCACGCTTTTGCTGCGGCCCCATTGTAACATAGGCCACAAAAAAAAGCAGACATGGCGACCCCCGAACTCGCCATGTCTACTCTTTGGCCAGGAATTTCTTCCTGTACGCCAGATATATTGTAGCGCCTTCGGTAACGGATTTCAAGCTACGACTGCGTGGCGCTCATCCTACTGCTTGCTGCGCACAACATGACGCGATCAGGGTACATTACCGCCGTAAACCTGGCTGGAAAGCTGACTATTGGTGTCCGCCAACGCGGGCAGACAGTTGTTCACCTCATTCAAACCATTTTGTACCATTGGCGCATCATTGAAACGGACAGCTTGCTCAATCGTGTTGAGGCCCCCCAGACATGCGGCGCTTGCATTGATTATCGTGTTATGGAGCGCCGCCAATTCGGGCGGGGGCTGTAAAACGACGAGTGCATGATAGCTGTTCCGCGCGGTCGTGAGCTGGCTGTCGAGTTGGGATTGCCAGTTTACATCACCAATTTGCGGATCAGCTACGAGCACGGTCAACTGATTCAACGTAGCGAGCATCGAGCCAATATGGGTCGTGGCTTGCACAGCGAAATCACTACCGGTGGTGTCAAGGGGAGAAACCGGTAGTGGCGGTGTGGGCGTTTCGGTCCAGAACGGCTCGACGGTTGCTGTGGGTTCAAGAAGGGCGGGTGTCTCAACCGGGACTTCCGGCAGTGTGGCGGTTGGTTCCGGCGTGGCTGTGTCGGTCGGGGTCTCGGTCGGCAACGGCGATTCAACGTTCGCCAGGGGCGAAACAGGTGCGCCGGCCGGAAAACCCGCCGATTGGGTCCAGCGCAGATCATTGCGCATCAGTAATGCGGCCAGCGTGAACACTGCACAGAGCATAGCCAGGGTGCCGAAGAAGGTAAAGGCGCTAAAGATCGCAAAGCCAAGGGCAAAGCGGTCGAGCCCACCGGTGGGGGCCTCTGGTGGGCGCCGGCGCACACGCCGTGGTGGATAGATCTGCAAACCGGTACTCCTGTCACTGCGCACAAACAGCCGTCTGCCTATCGTACAGATGCGCTACGGAGCAAACTGTCGCTTGGCGCGCTTTGTCTTGAACACTCACCGCCCAGTATACCACATCCTTGCCAGAGCCGTAGCGCCGTAGAGTAAGGAGCAGATCTATGCCGAATCTGTGTCTTTCTGCCAATCCGCGGTTCTACTCATGCGCCCGATTTCTGCGAAGCCTTGCCACTACATGGGCAACACTTGCCGTAGAAGCTAAGAGGCAGTAGACTATGGCAGCAACGCGTCTGCACCGGTCATCCCGATTGCCGCCCTTAGGAGCCTTTATGCAGAGTGAAATTATTTCCATCGCCATTCTCTTCTTGCTTGGCAGCCTGATCATGTGGGTCGCCAACCTGGCGCAAAAGCGACGTGATCAAAATCTGCCCTACCAAGGGTTGGCGCTCATCAGCTATCTGGCCTTGACCTTTGGCTATGGGCTGGCCCTCCTGGCCGGATTGATGTTTCAGGCGATGGAGACGCTCTTTGCCACGCAG
This sequence comes from Chloroflexota bacterium, assembly GCA_003577005.1. Next base: position 4,420 of record QEUW01000394.1, read on the forward strand.
CCACAGCTGTTGAACGAGGCAGGCCTCAACGGTGCGATGGGCCCCTTTGGCCAGATCCATTCACCGGCGCTGGTCAGCCTGGGGCTGTGGTTGCCTGCCCTGGCAGGGATTGTGCTCTTGTTGCCACCCGTACGCCGGCTTGTCGCTCGCTTCATCCCGATTGACCCAGGGAGCCCGGTTCACGCGGTGGCGCTCTCGCTGACATCGCTGGTGGTGGCCAATCTGCTCATCACCCTTGGGATCGGGCTGGGCACGCTGGCTGAGATGTTGGAGCAGCAGGCCAATGGTGATAGCGCGATCAGCATGGCCGGTCTCTGGGCACAGCAGATTTTCACGGCATTGTTTGCGATGATTGGCGTCGGTTGGCTGGTGCGGAGAGGCCCGAGCAGCACCTTTGAGCGGCTCGGCCTGGTGGCGCCCACAGTACGCCAGGTTGCCATCGCCATTGGGCTGGCGATCCTGTTGGTGCCGTTGGTAGTGGTGGTGGAATATGTAGGCACGCTGCTGGGCGTGGGTGAAAACACCGATGTCGAGCGGTTGAGTGAACAGCTACTGGGCCCGCTCTTTCGATCCCCGTTTGGGATTTTTACCGTAGGTGCGGCGGCGGCATTGGGAGAAGAGACGCTGCTACGCGGCGCCTTGCAGCCTCGTTTTGGTCTGCTCTTCACCACGATCATCTTTGCGCTGCTCCACAGCAACTATGGCATCAGCATCTCTACGGTAATCGTCTTTGTGCTGGGCCTGATCCTCGGCATCGTGCGGATACGCGCCAACACGACGACCGCAATGATCGTCCACGGGGTTTACAATTCTACTCTGGCACTCCTGGTCTATCTGGGCCTGTAGCGCAAGATGGCAACTGGCGCTACCCCTCGCGCCAGATTCACTCTTATTTGCGATTGTGCCACGGCGCACCATCGGCTATAATGCACAAACCGATCCCAACTGAACACCGCCGCTCCAGGTAACGGCTACCCACGAGGAGCTTCAAACGATGCTGCGCAATCTTCCCTTCATCGGCGCCTTTCCCGTTACACAGGCCTTTGGCGACAACCCATCGCGCTATGCCGCCGTCTCCTGTGCGGAGGTGCCGCTGCGGGGTCATAATGGCCTTGATTTTGCCCTGCCCACAGGCACACCGGTCGTCTCTGTCCAGGATGGCGTGGTGCTAGAAGCACGCGCCGACCCCGACCGCTTTGGCCATTTCGTCTTGCTGGGCCACGAGTGGGGACAGAGCTTCTATGCCCATCTGTCTGAAATCCATGTTGGCCGCGGCCAGCAGGTGAGTGCCGGGCAACAGGTGGGCCGGAGTGGCGCTGGGGGTCTGGCCAACATCCCGCACCTGCACTTTGGGCTGCGTATCATCCCCTATAGCGTAGGCGACGGCTGGTGTGGCTACAGCGACCCGCAGCCCTATCTCGACCGGCTCACACAGCCGCGCGGTGCGATCATCGGTCCCCATATCATCGGCGGGGTGCATCGGCATCTGGATTTACTCAACCGTTGGCAGCCGCGCGCCATTTTGGTGCTGGACCCGAACCCGACGGAAATGGCGCTCTTGCGCGAGGCCTGCCCACACACGGTGATTGTCGGTCGCGTCTTTGAGCCAGATCACGAGATCGACAACCGCATCCGGTCCAATCCACACGAGGCGGCGCGCTGGGCGCATGACAAGATCATGGGGCGCTTCTCGCCTGCGGTCGACTACTGGCAGTTTGCCAACGAGGTCTTGCAGCGCGAGGATGGGCTGCCCCTGCTCAACCAGTTTGAACTGGCGCGCATGGAACTGGCCGAAGCCAACAACTATCGTTGCGCCATCCTGGCCTTTAGCGTGGGCAACCCTGACCTGCCTGAAACAGACCGGATGGCGATGTGGCGGCTGGTCTATCCAGCCATCGAACGCGCCGAAGCCCAGGGTCATGTCGTCGCCGTCCACCAGTACGGTGCGCCAGACCTCTTTAGCCCGGCGCTGGACTGGTACGCTTTCCGGCTGGAGCATCAGGTATTGCGCCGGCTTCCTTACAAAAAAGTCCAGTTTGTGATCACAGAGTACGGCATCGACGGCCTGATCGACGGGCGACCACAGCCCACCGGCTGGCAAGGTTTTACCAACGCCGATGGCTATGTAGAACAGTTATTGCGCGCCGGGCGCTATTTGGAGCGTTTCTCTGGCCGCATCTTGGGCTATACCGTCTTTACACTCGGCCACAATGCCCCCTGGGGAACCTACGACATTGCCGGCGCTGTCGCCGATAGCCTGGCTGCCCGCTCGCAGCGGGGAACGTGGAGCCAGGTAGACACCAGCAGTGGTGGCATCGTAGCCGGTGAAAGCGACCACACGACCGACCCTGGTGGTACAACCGGCGCACCACCCGAAGGCGGCGAAACCGGCGGCGAGGGTGGCGAGGGTGAAGGAGGTGAGACGCCCGTCCAACCACCGCTCCGGCCCGCTGTCGAACGGCGGATCACGCCCTGGTTCGAGCAGGCGCACATGTCGATCCGCACGCTGGCCGAACGTCCCGATGCGCCTGCGGGCGAGATCGTCTATGTAGTGAAAGATATCTTCACCACGCTCAACGGCTCTTGGGACCCATCGAACGTACCGACTTCCATACCAAAATGGGCGCGGGCTGCGTATCTGGCGGCGGAGTTTTTGGAGGCGGGCGCCGACCATCACCTCTTTGCACACGTGCTCGACCTCGAGGGCAACCCCATCAAGAATCACGAGATCATCTTTTGGTCTGATGGATTTGAACGGCTAGGCGACCCTTCCTATACTGGCTTTGT
>QEUW01000395.1 GCA_003577005.1 Chloroflexota bacterium
ACCGTTTCGGATGTCACCTGCAACTGCTGGGCCGCCTGGCCCGTTGTCAGGACGCGCATGGCCCTCCTTTCTGTCCCTGGTCGCAATTGTAGGCCCACAATACAACAAACTCAAGAACCTTTGCCCTATAGTACCTCCCGGCCGGGTCCAGAAACTGCGGCAGCACCCGCGCCGGCACGGCAGTGACCCGCCGGTGGTCATTGTTGCCAAAGAAGTAGACCTTCCCCTCCGCCACTTCAACCAGCTGGGGTTCGCCAAAGTGCTTGAACTCGATGCTCCCACCCCAGAAGCTGGTTCGTTCACTCAAGGGGCACAAGCTACCAGTCGTGTTCAGCCGCGATGAAGTGCAGCAAGTGCTGCCTACCACATGGCCTGGACCCGCCGCTACATCAATTAAGCCACTTCCATTCCTGCTGGTGCAGTCAACGGCTTGCGGTTGTGGCGCAAGTGAATGCGCCACGTAACTAAATGACGTAGTTGCCAACTGAACTCCAGATGGTGGACAAGAGGCTTCCTCTTGTCCTATGATGTCAAATTGACATTCAACGTGGACAGGAGCCCCTCATGTTTGAGCGCAACCGGGTTCGGCGTGCCGTGCCACGAACGGCGCCGGACTTCTCTACACAGATCTTCATTTCACGGCATCCCCAGGCAAATTGTAAGCTATTTGTTAGTTCATATCTCTGCCGTGTTTGTGCTATACTGGGTTGAACACTTTGTCCCAAACAGAGTTTGGTCAGATACACCAGCGTACGAGTAACGCACGTTCACTTCCGCCAGCACGGCCAAGCCCTCTGCTGAGACCCCGGCAGCCGATTTTAGCCTCAGTGCGACCAATCTCCTGCCATTGCAAACCCTCAGCGGCTCAGCCGTTGAGGGTTTTTGTGTGCTGGCCGGGTTGACGTGGACCAAGTTGCAAAGCAGTTTCATACTGCTTCGAGTATGTTGCGTCACCTGCAACACGCCACTTCCAAACTGAGCATAGCTTCGACACGGAGTCGAACACGTGCTCACTTTGGAGGCGGTGTCATGAGTCACTGGCAGAAGAAAGAGATCGAATATTCTGATATGCACGAGACGTTGCAGCAACAGCCTGGCCTCTCCCTGCGTGCGCTGGCTCGCCAACTCGGCGTTTCAGCATCAACCATCCTTCGTCGCCTGCCGAGCATGGATGAAGCCGGTTTTCTGCTGTACGAGGACGACGAGGGCAAGCTCTACCCATTTGAGAAGGAGGAGTGACAACATTGGAGACGCTGCATGTCAGCGTCTCCACCAGGATGAATTTTCGCGGGTGTTGCGGAATATAGGCATCCATCGTGGTATAGTCAGTTCGGGCGCAACACAAAACAGGAGGCAACTGTGTCACACGGAGGAAACAAAGCAGAACGACTGCTCCAGATCGAGGCGTTGTTATTGGAGCGACTCAATGGCTACACACAGGCCGAGCTGGCGCGGAAGATCGGGGTCAATCGCTCAACCATTAACCGCTATCTGCCGGACCTCACGAGCCGCTTTGCCGTCTATGAAACGGATGATGGTTATCTACGCATTGATCGCGAAGCGTACCGGGTGCATGTCCATTTGATGTTGCACGAAGCAATGGCTATCCACTTAGCCGCACGTCTCAAGAAGAATCCCCATGCGGCGGCGGCGCTCCGCAAACTAGGCATTTCGCTAGAGCGGTTGGCCCCGCGCATCAGCAAGCATCTGGCTCGTTCAGCCGATGTAATGGATGACGAGGCGCAGCGCCATGACCCCAAATATCTGGAAGTGCTGGAGACGCTAACGCTGGCCTGGGCAGAAGAACGCCGCGTCAAGGTATGGCACCGGGGGAAAGAGAACCGCATCATTGAGTACGACTTTGCACCCTACTTTATCGAACCCTACGCCGTTGGTCAGACAACCCATGTGCTGGGTGTCCACGGCCCGAAGAACAAACGCATTACCTTCAAACTGGAACGCATCGAGCGGATAGAATTGACTCGTGAGGTCTACGCCATTCCAGCAGACTTTGACCCAGGCGACTTGCTGGGGGATGCGTGGGGCATCTGGTACACCGATGGCGATCCCGTCGAGGTGGTGCTCAAGTTTCATCCCCGCGTGGCGCGCCGGGTCAAGGAGACGCGCTGGCACCGGAATGAAACGGTCTGTGAAGAGCCGGATGGCTACCTGATCTGGCAGGCAAAGGTAGCCGAACCCCAGGAGATGTTGCCGTGGATTCGCGGGTGGGGCGCGGATGTAGAGGTGCTAAAGCCAGATGATGTGAGGGAGGAACTGCGGGGAGAAGCACGCCGGCTTGGACATATATACGGAGTAGGTCGTTCAGATGAACAGGGTAGCAATCCCCACGACTTTTTCAATGAGTTTTTCGGAGAGTGAGCGATGAGTCTCTATCCCTTTCAAGAACGGGTGTACGATTGCATATCCGCCGGGAAATCCGTAATTTTGCAGGCACCGACCGGGACTGGCAAGACGAGGGCGGCGTTGTATCCATTTCTGCGAGCGTGGGAATACAAGGCGGATTTTCCCCGCAGGTGTGTCTATTCGGTACCTATGCGTGTTCTTGCCAACCAATTTGAGGAAGAGTATTCAGCGCGAACCAAGAATTTTGGCTTCTCCGACCCGATGGCGGTCAAAATCCAGACCGGTGAACGCGCCGATGACCCACGACTACAAGGGGATCTCATTTTTGCAACTATCGATCAAAGCCTTAGCAGTGCCTTAGGTGTGCCTTATTCGCTCTCTACGGGTATGGCAAATCTAAATGCCGGTGCGTTCTATTCCAGTTATCTGGTCTTTGATGAGTTTCATCTGTTTCCCCTGGCAGATGAAACAGGCGCGCAGGGCGCGCTAACGACTACTCTGCAATTACTTATGCAATTGCAAAATGTGATCCCCTTTGTTCTGATGACAGCCACCTTTTCGAGCACGATGCTACTGGAATTAGCCCGGTTGCTCAATGCCGAGGTGGTGCAGGTAACGCGTGAAGAGTATACAGCCATTGCCGCTGGCCAGGCTGGACGCGAGCGTCGCCGGCGTTATTTCGTCTGCGACACGACGCAGTCGGCACAGGCTATCATTGAGAAACATCAGACGCGGACTCTGGTCGTTTGTAACCAGGTAAAACGAGCTCAGGATCTGTTCGGCGAACTTCAGAAGTACACAGAAGGAACGAGTATTCAGATCGAGTTGCTCCACAGCCGATTTCTTCCAAAAGATCGCCAACAGAAAGAACAGCTCATTCGACGGGAGTTCGGAAACAATCGTACGCAGCGTCAAATTGATAGCATGATTGTCGTCGCTACTCAGGTGATCGAGGTAGGGCTGGACATCACTTGCGAAACGCTGCATACCGAAATAGCACCAGCGAACGCTCTATTTCAGCGCGCCGGGCGCTGCGCTCGCTTTCCAGGTGAAGAAGGCGAGGTCTACGTTTATGATGTCCCACGGCGTGAGCGCGCCGACGGTATTTCCTATCCCGACTATTTGCCCTACTCGAAAACGCTCTGTGAGGGGGCGTGGCAAAGTATGCTCGCACGCTCAGGGCAGATACTCGATTTTGAAGATGAACAACAAGTGATCGACGAAGTCCACACCGAGGCTGATCGGCAACTGCTGGCAGATATGCAGCGACAGGCCGGCATGTTGTGGGAAGACATCTATGCTGCCATGCAGGAAGGAGCACGAGAGCAACGGGCGCGGCTTATTCGTCGCGTGGACAACATCAATGTGCTGGCCGCGCCCACGCCCGCTGCGGTGGGCAACCCCTTTCGCGCCCAAAGTTTTGGCTTGTGGCGTGGTACAGTCAAGGGCTTGTTGCGGACGCTGGAAGAGTATGCGCAGGACTGGCAGGCGGAAGAGGATGATCAGAACTGGCTGATGCAGTTTCCCATGGCAAGCTCGCCCAACCCCGATGATCCAACCGAACCGGTCACGTTCACCTGGTATGAAGTCACCGACCCATCGTTGCTCGACGGGACTGCACTGGTGATCATCAACAGCGTTTTCTGCAAGTATGATCGTGACCTGGGCTTCCGTATCGTGCCGCCACATGAAGATGGATGGTCATCGCTGCCCGGCGAGTTCAAGCAGCGCAATAGTCAGAACGGCTATAGCTACAACCTGGAAAGCTACGCCGAACATATCCGCACCATGCTCACCATCTTCCGGCGCGACTTTGCCGCCGGATATACCTATATCGAACAGAGACTGGCCCAACAATGGGGCTTGCCACCGCACGGACTCACCCGTGCCATCCACGCAGCCATTGCCTGCCATGATCTGGCAAAAATGGATAAGCGGTGGCAGCGTTGGGTGCGCCTCTACCAGGAGGCCATTGGCGAGGCGATCAGCGATCCAACGTACATGGCCGTGCATACGCATTGGTCGCCTGCGGAACCGCAACACCAGGCAGCCAAGCGCGCATCAGATCGACAGTGCAAACGTCCCCCTCACGCCGGTGAGAGCGCTGTGTCAGGTGCGCGGCTGATCGCTGAGTTTTGCGGGAATGACAGTCTGACGCGTGCGGTGCTGACCGCCATCACACGCCATCATAGCGCCCAGGCGAATAGCTTTCGTGAATACGAATTGCATCCAGCCGCAGCCCAGGCGGTGTTGGAGGCGCTCGCCTTTACCGATCTCCCACAACCACGCAGCCAGTTGTTGATGCAAGCACCGGCCATCCAGTTGGAGCAGTACTTGATCGAAGGCAAAAACTTCAAGGAGATATTGCTGTATTTTTTTGTCGTGCGTGTGTTGCGGTTGTGTGATGGGTTATCCCAGGAGGAATAGAAAGGAGGAAATTGACTTGTACCAACAACACTACTATATTCCCAAAGACTCGGGCACGTTGACCGACACGCTCATTGCATTTGGCGCTGCCAAAGTGATCGAGGAGATTGTCCAGCGGAGCACAGGGCAGGCCAATGTTGTGCTCCATGACAACGGCAGTTGTTTTGTGGTGGATGCCGGAATAAGAATCGACCCCAGTTGGATCGAGCAACTCACGGTCTTTGAGCAGATCCCGTATCTTACCAGCAGCAAAGTCGCGCCGCCCGCCGATCTGCCCGGCCTTGCCCTACGCGATATCGATGCTGAATGGGATCGCTTTCGCCAATACACGGAGCAGCGTAAACAGTTGAGCGAGCGCAAGGTGGTTGGCGATGAGCTAGAAAACTTGCTGGCCGATCTGAAGCCGCCACCGGACTGGACGGTGGTGACCTATTTGGGCGACTATCGGATGCAGGCGCAAGGCATCCACAACGGCCTCGTGGAACAATGGCGGCGCTCCAGCGAAGCGCTGTTGACGCATAATTTGCGCACCCTGTTGGCCATGTTTGCCTCGCTAGACGCTGATCGCAACACGTTGATTGCGACTTGGAAACAGAGCGCAAAAGCGGTCGGGTTCGATGACACAGCCACTGCCTCCCAACTTTTCAACCCGCATATGGGCAAGGGCCAGAATCGCGCCAAAGCCAATGGCCTGAGCATGGGCAATGAGAAGAACTTCTGGCTGCTCGACTATTTGAAAGCGGTTGGACTGTGGGAGGCAGCCGCGCCGCGCAACGCCACCAACGCCGATCTGCGTAAGACCTACATTCTGGCTCCGCGGCAGTTGGCGTTGAATGCCCATCGCGCCATTTTTGGCCGCTTCCGCGAAAAGCTTTGGAACAGCACATCCATCAAGCTGGACATCATGGCCGCGCTACTCTACACGGACACGTTGCTTGAATACACCATCGAAGCCGAGCAATTGGACATTTTTGCCGAGCGTTCGCTGAGCAACCTGGTTGCTGGAATGCAGGTCGCCACGTACCAGTTGTTGAGCCAAAACTCATACACGATGATGAATCTCTCGTTTCTTGGCCTGCCAAACTGGATAGCGCGTATCCAGAGCTATCGCGATGCCCGCTTGTATCGAGACATTGTGCAGGAACATATCGACCGTATCGGTAGCATCGATGAAGAAAGGAGTGAAGGCCATACACTGCTGCAAGCCTATCGTGATTTTGTCGCCGGCAACGATTTACATCGTTTCTTTGCCTTCAGCGCGGGCTATGGCAGCTATCTGGTCAGTGCGCTGGAGCGTAGCGCGTTTTATATCAAACCCTTCAGTGAGGAGAAGTTAGAAAGGTTGCTAACGATGACCGAACCCAAGTTGTCCCCAATCATCCAGAGTCAGGGCTTCCGCAACGTAGCTGAAGCCATCCGGCGTAGCACCGTGATCCCGCAGTACATCGGGCGTAAGTCGAGCAATTTTGACGTGCGCTATGGGTTGGGCCAGGAATTGAAGCGCAAAGCCCAATATGCCGATGACTTTATCCAGGAATTGGCTGCGTTCATGCACAGCTACAACGAAGAGAACGCACGCGTCTACGAACGCACCAAAGGTCAGTCACGGCGTAAGGCGCTCACCGTGAGTGATATCGAAGAGATCGTTCGTCTGATCGACGAGTATGGTTCAGAAACAATCTGTAATCTGCTGGTGGCCTTTGGCTATGCACGCGACCCCAAAGAGAGGACCGACGAGCAGAGCCTTGAATCTGGCGTTTCCGAACCAACTGCATAGCTTCCACAGGAAACAGCCTGCGACGAACGGCGAGAAGTTATACCCAGCGGCTGAGGCCGCCTCTCAATATCAGTACCCGGAATTCATCCATTCCAGAAAAGGGGTAATTCGCAATGACCACCATCTACAACCTGTCAATTGCTGCCCAGGCTACGCTCAATCTGCATTCACTCAACAACGAAGGAGGCGAAGGCAATCAGATTCAGACGCGAGTTGTCAACATTGTCGATGAAAGCGGGCGCATCCACAGCGTGAACGCTATCAGCGGTGATATGCTCAAGCACATCCAGGCCGAACATCTCTATGCCATCAGCAGGGATCGGGGTCTGCCGCTTTGCTCGGCCTGCACGATCTTTGATGCAAACCGGATGTCGGCTGATGAATCGTTTCGCACCTGGCTGAAGGGGAAACCGACCCAAATCCAGATTATCGACCGGCTGCTCACCTGCACCCTGGATGACATCGAAGGCAATCTGATCACAGAGGGCCAATCAACACCGCGCAAGAGCGTGGTCGAATTTGGTTGGGCCGTCGGGTTGCCCGATGCCGTGACCACCGATCAATATTTTCACGTGAAGTACGATCCGGATCGCCGGGAAATTCCAACCGAGAAGAAGGACCGCGAAAGTAACTTGGGGCAAGCAATCTTCCACCGCCCAGCCAACAGTGGTCAATATGCCATTGTCTGTAACATTGAGGCGCACCGCATTGGCTACAACGACATCAGCCAGAGTCACGGCATTGAGGATAGGGAGCGCCAACAACGGCTGGCCGCTTTATTGGAAAGTGTGCTTTACACGTTTGTCCAACCCAACGGCGCAATGCGGAGCACTCAAAACCCTCACATCGTCGACGTATGTGGTGCGATTACCTACAGCACGGCGTCCGCACCCGCGCCCCTGGTCAGCCCGCTGAACCGGCAGTTCGCAGATCAGATGGAGCGTATCGCGCACTCGCTCAACCAACTCCATTCCGAGCGCATTGTGATTCAGCGTTTTAGCAATTTGGCCGAACTGGCCGAGCAATTGCAGCGGATCATCAGCACTTGCGAGCCATACGCGCTTCACTCATAGGATGGGTTATATGTGGTACATTACAACCTTTCAACCGGTGAGTATGATTTCGTTGAAATTGGCGACAGCGACTTCGACCGGTGGCAAGTCACTCCTGCTTCCGACGCCATTTGCCTTCAAAATGGCCCTGTTGGATGTAGTCATTCAAATGGACGGGCTGGCGGAGGGTGAAGCACTCTGGCCCGCCATCCGTGACGGCCAGATTGCGCTATACGGCCCGGCGCATATTGCCGTCACCAACACGTTCACGAAGATTCTCAAGCCGATGAAGGGCAAACCATCTCAGGATGAAGAAACCGGCCTCACCCGTGGGATGATCAGCACGATTGGCTTTCGCGAATACGTCCAGTGGCAGGGCAATGTCGAAATTGCGTTTGCTCCAAGAGAGTCGATGATACAGCGATGGCCGCAATGGTTGACCACAATCCACTACATCGGCAAGCGAGGAGGCTTTATCCAGGCCATCGATGGTTGTCGTCAGGTAGAAGAGCTGCCGGCAAACTTCATGCGTCTGGATGTGCCAGCTAGTGAGTTTTTACTCCAGGGCACGTTGCAACTGATGGATGACTGTGGGCCACAAGCGACCTTTGAACACGTTGATGTCTATTCGGGCAAAAACATACGCACGGGCACAGACCGCATCCTGCGCCACATCATCCTCCCCTACCGCGTCGAGCGGAGCAGCCGGGGGTATACGCTCTACCGGCGGGTATACTGAAGAATATTGGTTGCTTCGTTCTCTGTCACCGGTGAGGGGATGATGAAATCGCTGATTCCGATTGTGGGGCTTGCTGCGCTGTGGGCGATTGCGGGTGCGGTGGTGGGTTTGGGGATCGTGCTGCGCTGTGGGCGATTGCGGGTGCGGTGGTGGGTTTGGGGATCGCTGCGCTTTATGGTGGCGCCTGGATGATCTGGCGCAGTTCGCTCAATGTGATCGTCGGTTTGCTGTTGTTGCTGCTTGTGTCACGCAACGAACAGGCTAAAGCGCTGTTCTATGGCGACAGAGAGGATGAGGACCAGCCAGCCGGCATCATCATCGCTATCCTGTGGACATTTCCGTTTACGCTGCTCTTTCTGGGCCTATTGTGGTTGTTGTTGGCGCGTATTCTTCACTAGCCGCCAGGCGCTGCGCAGATCGCCCACGCAAACGCCGGTGTACGTCATCATCGCGGTCCAGGCCACAAGGAGGGCACTATGCCACCACGGGGCGCTTTGCAGATAGAGGTGGGGCTGCACAGGGTAACGGGCCGCCACATAGCTGCTGAACCAGACCACGACCAGGAGGGCTGTTAAGAACAGGTGAATGGCAAGCGGAAACAGCAGCACAAAGATGCGTTCGGCGCCCGCATAGGAACCGCCAAGACGCACCGTTGTGTCGCCAAGACGGTAGGTATACTCTTTGCCCAGCAGCCGGCAGGCAGCGATGTGCAGCAGCTCGTGCGGGATCAAGAGAAAACCCTCTATGGTCATGGTGTCCATTGTAACATACAACGTTGGGCCGGTAAAACGGTTCAAGCTCTTGCATCGCCCGCAGCAGCCGGGGGTACACGCTCTACCGGCGGGTGGACTGACAGGCGTTCACGTCAGCGCCAGCCGGGCCAGAAATGCTCGCACAGGAATAATCGGGATGCCATGATACGATGCCAGCGCCAACAGATGTTGGTCGCCACTCACAATCAGGTCGGCCTGGCCATCCACGGCGCAGGCGAGCACGATCTCGTCGCTGGGATCGGCAGGGATGGCTCCAGTCACATCTGCCGTTCCAACAACAACGGTCGCATGTCGTTCAAGCAGGCCGATCAACTCATCGACGATTCCATCGGTGATATGGTACTTACGCCGGATCCGTTCATAGCCCAATGTGTTGCGGAGCTCGTGCAGGATGGCAGGTGAGGTCAACAGTTCAAACTGAGCATCCTGCCAGGCCCTGTACGCCTGTGCCGGCAGACCGCTGGGTATGAGCACCTTGCTCACGTAGATGTTCGTGTCGAGGACCACGCGCAGCATCATGGCTTCGGTCCGGCCCGCTCAGCTCGCACCGCCGCAATCGCTTCGGCAATATCCTGTTCAACCTCCTCAGGAGGATGGTGTGGAATGGTGCGCAGCAGCGCTTCCACTCGCTGGAACTCAGCTGCCCGCTGGCGCAGGTACTGTTCTAGCACCGCCACCGGCACCAGCGCCACCATCGGCTTGCCCGACCGTTCGATGATCACCGGCTGGCCCCCATAGTGAACCTGGCCGATCAAATCGGCCAGGTTGTTGCGGGCCTCCCGGGCTCCGATGCGCTTAATGTCGTCGAGTTCAACAGGGTCTGGCTGCTCGGTGAGCTTCGTGGTCATAGTTACATTCCTTTCAACGCCGCGTTCCTATGGTTAAAGCTGATTATAAGGGAGAGATAACACAGTGTCAACAATGTACACAGACACTCTTGTTCCAAACTCGAAAAGCCAAGAGCCAAACTTGCATGTGCCCCTGATCGCGCACCCGCTGCGCTTTCTGGTGCGAGCGACGACGCCGATCCGTTTTCATGGGTTCAAAGGCAGCGCCTTGCGCGGTGCGTTGACGACCAGCCTGCGCCGCACCTTTTGCCCCGAATGGCGCGCCGCACAGACCGACCCGCTCCACCAGTCGCTCTGTCCGGTCTGCCAGTTGCTCAGCTTCGAGGGCGATGACGAAACCAGCGGCGATCTGCGCCGTCCATACACCATCGAGCCGCCGCTCTCGGCGCCCGATGAGACCGCACCCGGCGAGTGCTTTAGCTTTGGCCTTACCCTCTATGGCGACAAACTGGCCTACCTGCCCTATCTGATCCTCGCCGTGCAAGGCATGGGTGAGTTGGGGGTGGGGCAGAAGGGCGTCGATGACGCCGATCCATCAAGCCACGGACGAGTGGCGCGCGGCAAGTTTCATCTCGAGGCCATCGATGCGCTCAACCCACTCAGCGACGAGCAAGTAGCGATGCTGCGTCCCGGCGAACAAATGGTGCGGACGGCCACCGCGGCGGTCACGCACGCGCATGTGCAACAGGCCACCGCCGAGTGGGCCGACCGGCTGGCCGCCCGCGGCAACCGGCTCACCATCCAGTTTCACACGCCCACGCGCATCATCCAGCGCGAACAGACGCTCAAACAGCCGGACTTTTTCCCCTTGATCAAGCAGGTGGCGCTGCGCATCCTCGACCTCTGCGCCCAACATGCTGAGGGCCGCCCGACCGTCGATGGCGAACCGCTCGTGCTCAAGCGCGACCTCTATCCCTTCGCCGACACGGTGCAGTTGGTGGCGGACGCAACCCGCTGGTGGGATGTAAAGGGCTATTCCTCGCGGCTCGAACGCGCGCAAGTGTTGGGCGGCTTCGTCGGCCAGGCCACCTACCAAGCGCCCGACTGGCGCCCGCTCTTGCCCTGGTTGCTCTGGGGGACATTGACGCACGTGGGCAAGAACGCGGTCAAAGGCTGTGGCATCTTTGACTTGCAACCGTTAGCGTAAAGAAGCGGTTCGCAGAGGGCGCCGAGGAGACCCAGAGAGCACAGAGAGCTTTTTCTCGAGGCTGCTGTGTTCTCTGTGCCTTCTCCGTGTTCTCTGTGAACCCGCCGGTGCATTGGTTCAATTGGAGATCATGATGGCGAGAGTCCAACACCTGATTGTCGAAGAATTCGGCAGCTTTATTGGCAAACACCAGGGGCGGCTGCGTGTCACCTGCCAGGGCGAAAAACGCCAGGACGCCCCCATCCTCTTTCTGGAAACCGTCCTGGTGGCCGGGCGCGGGATCAGCCTGAGCAGCGATGTGGTGGCTACCTGTGCCGAAGAAGGCATCCCGATTCACTTCTTGAATCAGCATGGCGAGCCCGTTGGCACGCTCTATAGCGCTGCATTAACTGCCACAGTGCAGACCCGGCACGCCCAACTGCTGGCCCGCGACCAGGAGCGCGGGCTGGTCTTTGCCAAGGCCGTGGCGGCCGGCAAGCTGCGCAATCAGAGCAATCTGCTCAAATATCTCAGTAAGAATCGCAAAGAGCAGCATCCGGCCCTCTTTGACGAGGTGCGCCTGCTCGCCAGCGAAGTGCTCGACCATCTGGCTGAACTCGAGCGAATTACCGGCGCCAGCGTCGATGAGTGCCGGGGCCAGATCCTCTCGGTCGAAGGGCGCGGGGCACAGAAATATTGGCAGGCCGTCGGCAAGCTCTTGCTCGTCGACCTCGGTTGGCCCGGCCGCCGCACCCAGGGCGCCAGCGACCCGCTCAACAGCGCGCTCAACTACGGCTATGGCATCCTCTATACGCAGGTGGAGCGGGCGTTGCTGCTGGCCGGGCTGGACCCCTACGCCGGCTTCTTACATGTGGACCGGCCGGGCAAGGCCAGCCTGGTCTACGACCTGGTCGAGGAGTTCCGCCAGACCGTCGTCGACCGCACCGTGATCGCCATCGTCAACCGCAACATGGCGTTGGCGCTGGACGAACGGGGGCGCCTGGTCGAGGCCGCACGCCGTACGCTGGCCGAGGCCATTTTCAAACGGCTGGAAGCCGCCGAGCCATACGAAGGCAAGCGTTTTCCCCTGCGCCTGATCCTGCAGATGCAAGCGCGCCATCTGGCTACCTTTCTGCGCGGTGACCGGCCCCACTACGAAGCCTTTGTTTCATCCTGGTGAAGCCATGAAATGTCTGTTGATCTATGACATCCCGGACGACGGCGTACGCACCAAGATCGCCAACTTTTGCCTGGATTACGGGCTGGATCGGCTGCAATACAGTGCGTTTGTGGGCGACCTGAGCGCCAACCACCAGGAGGAATTGATGCTGAAAATTCAACAACGGCTGGGCAAGGCCGCCGGCCATATCGAACTGCTGCCCATCTGCCGGGAGGATTGGCGCCGCCGGCTGTCGATCTGTCAGG